>DASTAI010000442.1:0-6022 GCA_035712865.1 Solirubrobacterales bacterium | reverse complement strand
ACCCAGGATCGAGTCGCGAGACTGCGCCGAGAGGACAGAGCCCGCCGACGCCCATGACATCACCGAGCCCGCGGACGCCGACGAGCACACCGAGAAGGCCGAGAAGGCCGAGCCGATCGACCCGATCGAGGCGAACGATCCGACGGAGCCGATCGAGAGGGCCGAGCCCTTGGAGCCGATCGACAGCCACGAGTCTTCGGACCAGAGCGAGAGCGAACCGTTCTCGTCGTCGGCGGTCATAGCTCGGGAACGTCCGCCCCCGTAGGGGAGAACGGGACGCGGCGGACCTCGGCCCAGTCTTCCACCTTCCCCGCGAGCTTCTTCATCACCTCGCCGGTGCTCTGCCAGAACGTCCAGACGAGCACGGTCGGGCCGGCGCCGGAGATCGTCGCTCCGATCGCCCCCATCCGCGGCGCCTCCTCGACGATCTCGAGGGATCGCGGGTAGAGGTGCGCGCGGTGAGGTTGATGGAGTCGATCCGACAGCCCCCGCCCGATCAGGGTCAGATCGGACCGCTCGATCCCGAGGACGAGCTCCGCAGCGGCCGAGACGTTGGCGACGGCGTCGGCGATGGGGACCTCCCCGGGAATCGCCTTCCGGGCCTCCTCGGTCGGCACCTGCTCGTTCGGGACGACCACGACGGCCTCGACGCCCTGTGGCGGGTCGAGGCGGGTTGCGGTCACTCCGCTCTCGTTCTCGGCGCAGACGACGAAGCCGCCGTAGAGCGCCGCCGCGACGTTGTCGGGATGTCCCTCGATCTCGGCTGCCTTGACGAGGATGTCCTCAGGCTCCTGGGCCAGCTCGTAGAGATGGTCGGCGGCGAGCAGGCCGGCCACTATCGCCGCAGCACTCGATCCGAGTCCGGCGGCGAGCGGGATCTCGCTCCTGATGCGGAACGAGATCCCATCCGCGGGTCGGAGAGACTCGAAGGCGGCGACGCAGAGGTTGGAGCGATCCATCGGCACGTCCAGGCCATCCGCCGCGACGGAAAACGATCCGGTCTCCTCGACCTCCAGCTCGAGATGCAGGGCGAGCGCAGCGGCCAGCACGTCGTACCCCGGGCCGAGGTTTGCCGATGATGCCGGCACCTTGACCAGCCTTCTTCGCGCGGTCACGGGCGGAGGCTATCCGGCGCCCGTCAGGAGCCCAGGATCTTCGCCTTCTCCTGCTCGAACTCGGCATCGGTCAGGGCGCCGGAGTCCCGGAGCTTCGCGAGCCGCTCGAGCTCGGCGATGTGGTCGCCGCCCGAGGGGGCCGGCGTCGGAGCGGGAGTGAAGCCCGAACCGCCGACGGGGCGCACCTCGCCACGCGCGGGAGCGCTGTGCGCAGCGTCCCAGTCGATCGCGATCTTCGCAGGGTCGTTCGGATCGACCCTGATCGGGAGGCTGACGCCCTGGCCGATCGTGGCGCCGGCAGGAACCATGTAGGTGTTGTTGACCCGGTAGGGGCTGCGGCCGCTGACGTGAACCTCGAGGTCGATGTCCATGTTGAACCACCGGGCGCCGCGCTCGGGGGTGCCGTGAGCGACGATCACGCCCTGGCCCTGGATGCCCTCCGCGAGGATCTGTGAGCGATCGCCGGAAGAGTCCGTGATGTCGGCGAGCTGCTCGTTCGCCTGGGAGATCATGTCTCCCATCTGCTGCATCTGGCCCCTGAAGCCCGGCTTGTAGCCGGCTTCCTCCTGCTGCTGGTTCTGGAGCTCCTTCGCCTGCTTGGTCAGGCTCGACAGGTCCTTCATGGACTTGAACAACCCCACTCTCCCTCTCCTTCCTCGGCGCCTCTGAAGTGGACGGACTTTAACCGCCCGCCTAGTCGAAGACCGCCTTTTCCACCGCCGAAAGCTCTGCCTTGCACCCAGTGACGGCCGGGGCCTTGCCGATCGCGCTGTCGGGGTCCTTCAGCCCGTGGCCGGTGAGCACGCAGACGACCGACTCGGGCCGCTCCATCCCATCGGCGACGGGGAGGCCGTGCGCCAGGAGCCCGGCGACCGACGCGGCCGAGGCCGGCTCGCAGAAGACCCCCTCGCTCGAGGCGACCCAGTGGTAGGCCTCCAGGATCTGTTCGTCGGTGACCGCGGCGACGCGCCCGCGCGAGGCCGTGAACGCGTTCATCGCCTCCTCCCACCGCGCCGGGTTGCCAATCCGGATCGCGGAGGCGACGGTCTCCGGGTTCTCGATCGGGTGGCCTTCGACCAGCGGGGCGGCGCCGGCAGCCTGGAAGCCGTAGAGGATCGGCGAGGTGCCGTACTCCTGAAAGCCGGCCCACCACGAGGTCACGTTGCCGGCGTTTCCGACCGGGATGGCGAGCGCCGCCGGCGCCTCGCCGAGCTCGTCGCAGGTCTCGAAGGCGGCGGTCTTCTGCCCCTCGATCCGGTACGGGTTCACCGAGTTGACCAACTCGACCGGGTGGCGATCGGCGATCTCGCGGACGATCTCCAGGGCCTGGTCGAAGTTGCCCTCGAGGGCGATCACCCGAGCGCCGTGCATGAGTGCCTGGGCGAGCTTGCCGATCGCGATCTTGCCCTCGGGGACGATGACGGCTCCGCGCATGCCAGCCCGGGCGGCGTACGCCGCGCAGCTGGCGGCCGTGTTTCCGGTCGAGGCGCAGATGATCGCCTCCGCCCCGGCCCCCTTGGCCCGCGAGACCGCGACGGTCATGCCCCGGTCCTTGAAGCTCCCGGTCGGGTTGGCTCCCTCGAACTTGAGGTAGACCTCGGCATCCACCCGCTCCGAGAGCCGCGGCGAATGAATCAATGGGGTCGAGCCCTCGTTCAGCGTGACGACGGGATCGCCGTCCTCCAGCGGGAGGCGTTCGCCGTACCGCTCGATCAAGGGGATCGGCATCAGCCGAACTCTTCCTCGATCACCCTGATCGAGCGGGGCGGCGATCGCAGGAAGTCGAGCTTGGCGATCCTCTCCAGCGCCGTTCCGAAGCGCTGCTCGGAGACCGGGTGCATGACCATGATCAACTGGGCCTCGCCGCCGAGTCCCCGCTGCACGACGCTCCGCACCGAGACCTCGTTGTCGCCCAGCACCTCGGCGACCTGGGCGAGCACCCCCGGCCGGTCGTCGACCTCGAGGTGCAGATAGAACGCCATCTCGACGTCCTTCGCGATGGCGAGTCTCGAGTTCTCCTCGAAGAGCGGTGAGCCGCCGGAGATCACGGAGACGACGTCGCCGAGGACGGCCGAAGCGGTCTCCGGGCCGCCCGCCCCCGGCCCCGACATCGTGATCTCGGTGATGGCGGGGGACTCGACCATGACGGCGTTGAACGGTCCCTCGATCGGCGCGAGGGGGTGCCCCGGATAGAGAAAGCAGGGGAAGACCCGGACACTGATCTCGCCGTCGCCGACCCGCTCCGCGACGCCGAGCAGCTTCAAGGAGAGGCCGAGCTCCTTTGCGTAGGCGAGGTCATCGGGCTTGATCTGCTCGATTCCCTCGAACGGGACGTTCCCCAGGTTCACCGGGGCGCCGAAGGCGAGGCGGGCGAGGATCGCCATCTTGGCCGCCGCGTCCGCGCCGCCGACGTCGTCGCTCGGATCGGCCTCGGCGTAGCCGAGGTCCTGGGCCTGCTTCAGCGCGTCCTCGTAGGAGAGCCCGCTGCGCGCCATCTCGGTGAGGATGTAGTTGGTTGTGCCGTTGACGATCCCGAAGACCTTCTCGATCGGGATCGCGCCGAGGCTCTCCTGGACGACCCGGATCACCGGGATCGCCCCGGCAACCGCGGCTTCGAACCGCAGCTGGGACCCGCCCTCGCGCGCGGCCTGGACCAGCTCGTCGCCGTGCTGCGCGAGAAGCTGCTTGTTCGCCGTGACCACGTGCTTGCCCTCGCGCAGCGCTCGCGTGACGTAGCCCAAAGCGGGATCGATCCCGCCGATGAGCTCCACGACGACGTCGCTGGCCGCCAGGATCTCGTCGAAGTCGCCCTCGCTGGAGCTGAGGACTCCGACCACTTGGGGACGGCGTCCCGAGACCTCCTCGACCATGTCGGCGCGCTGCTCGAGCAGCTCACGGAACGCGCCGCCCACGGTCCCCCTGCCGAGGATCCCGACCTTCACAGTCTCCGCCATCACTCGTCCCTGCCGAGCAGGTCGTCCCAGGTCTCGCGGCGGACGACCACCCGCGCCTCGCCGTCCCGGCAGAAGATCACCGGGGGGCGCGGCTTGCCGTTGTAGTTGTTCGCCATCGCGTAGCCGTAGGCGCCGGTCGCCGGCGTCACCAGCACATCACCCACCCGCGGGCCGGCGAGCTCGACGTCCCGTACGAGCACGTCCCCAGACTCGCAGTGCATGCCGGCGATCGTCGCCAGGGTGTCCGGCACCGCGGCGGTGCGATCGGCGATCACAGCCTCGTAGTGGGCTCCGTAGAGCATCGGACGCAGGTTGTCCGACATGCCGCCGTCGACCGCCACGTAGGTGCGGACCCCCGGGATCTCCTTCACCGTCCCGACTCGGTACGCCGTGATACCCGCGTTGCCCACGAGCGAGCGGCCCGGCTCGACCAGGATTCGCGGGGCGGGGTCGAAGACCTGTCCCACGCCGCGCACCTTGACGTCGACGTACTCCTCGATCGACGGGGGCTCGTCGCTGTCGAGGTAGGCGATGCCGAGACCGCCCCCGACGTTCAGCAGCTCCGGCTGGAACCCGGCCGCGTCGCAGAAGTCGGCGATCACCTCGATGGCCTTGACGTACGGCTCGAGCTCGAAGATCTGGGAGCCGATGTGGGCGTGCAAGCCGACGAGCTCGAGGTGCTGCGATTCCCGCACCCGCTCGACGGCGTGCTCGGCGAGGCGGTCCGCGAGCCCGAAGCCGAACTTCGAATCGAGTTGTCCGGTCTGGACGTAGTCGTGGGTGGAGGGCTTGATCCCCGGCGTGACGCGGATCAGCACACGCTGCGGTCGATCCAGCAATCGGTCGGCCAGCTCGATCTCATCGAAGGAATCGAGGATCAGGTGGCCGACTCCGGCTTCGAATGCGTAGCGAAGCTCGGCCTCGGTCTTGTTGTTGCCGTGGAGGTGAATCCGGGCCGGCTCGAAACCGGCCGCGAGTGCGACGTGGAGCTCGCCCCCCGAAGCGACGTCCACCGAGAGGCCCTCCTCACGCATCGCCCGGTACGCGGCGGTGGCCGGAAACGCCTTGCTGGCGTAGATCACCTCGAACGAATCGGTTCGCCTTTCGAAGGCGCTCACGTACTCCCGCGCTCGCCGGCGCATGTCGTCCTCCGCATATATGTAGGCGGGCGTTCCGAACCGATCCGCGAGCTCGACCACGTCGCAGCCTGCGATCTCCAGATGGCCGCGCTCGTTGACGCGCGAGCCGGCCGGATACACCGGCGAGCCGGCGATCGGGTCGGCCGTAGCCACTGACGCGGGGCTGTCCGCTGGTGAGCTCATGGGAGTCGCAATTCTGACGGGAACGGACAGAATCCCCGCAATGGAGCGCTCCCCCTCCCGGCCAGCGGACCGCGAGGGACGCGAAACCGGTCTCGCCTACGCCCTCTGGCTCCCCGCCGGTCGCGGACCCTTCCCGGCCGTCCTCATCGTGCACGGCGCCGGATCGCGCAAGGAGAACCACGGCGACTTCGCGAGACTGGCGACCGCCGCGGGCTGGGCGGCGTTGGCCTTCGACCTGCCGGGGCACGGGGACTCGGAGCCGCCGATGTCAGGCGCAGCGGCGGACGACGTCGTCGCGATGGCCCGGTTCCTGGGATCACAGGAGGGCGTCGATCCCGACCGGGTCGCTGTCCGCGGATCGAGCCTCGGCGGCTTCCTCGCGATCGCCGCCGCCGCCGCATCCCCGGACATCGCCGGTGTCATCGCCATCTGTCCCGCCGGCCAGGACCAGCTCGCAGCCGGGCTGCGTCGCGGCAGATTCGAGATGCGGGTCGGCGACCCGCTGGCTCTCGAGGCGTGGCTTTTGGCGCACGACATCGGCGAGGCGGTGGAGCGCATCGCCCCACGACCCCTGATCCTGCTGCACGCCGAGGGCGACACCCAGGTGCCCAGCGATCACTCCGAGTCGCTC
>DASTAI010000441.1:0-2473 GCA_035712865.1 Solirubrobacterales bacterium | reverse complement strand
CCGACGTCGAGGTTGCGCTCGCTCGGCGGGGCGTACTTCCCGGTCTGCTTGTAGATGTCGAGCGCGCGGGCGAAGCCGGCGTTGTTCGTCAACGGCTGCATGTTGTTGATGTTGAAGAACGAGCCCTGCTTCGTCCCCTCGGACTGGAGGAACGCTCCGGCGACCGAGTAGATGAACCAGTACGACTGAGCCGCGCGCTTCTTGGCGATGCACGACCCGTAGTCGGGCTTGCCGTCGCCGTTCAGGTCCTTGCCGTTGTAGCGCTTCGCGATCGCCAGATAGTCGTCCCACGTGGCGGGTGGAGCGACGTGGTCCCTCTTCAAGAGGTCCTTCCGGTAGTAGACCATCTGGAAATCGCCGTCCAGCGGGACCGTGTAGATACGGCCCTTGTAGGTGGCGCTGAAGTTGCGGAAGAAGGGTGCGATGTCGAGCCAGTTGATCTTCTTGTCGGCCTTGACCCGGCTCGTGAGATCCTCGAGGTAACCCGGCGGGACGAAGTCGCCCATCCACTGCGGGTCGAACACGAAGGCGTCGTAACTGTTCGTCCCCGTCGCCGCGTTGGTCAGGATCTTGTCGTACAGGTCGCTGAACGGAACGGTGATGACATTGATCTTCGCCCCGGTGAGCTTCCCGAAGGCCGGGGCGCGCCGCTGCAGAGGCTCCGCGATCTGCGGACCGGTGAACGTCACGACGTTGACCGTGACGCCGTCGAAGGGCTTCTGCGACTTCTTGGTACCGCCGGTGCTCCAGGCCGCGAGCACGAGCACCGCGACCACGAGGAATGCAAACAATCCGTATCGCTTCATACCCTGTCCTCCCAGTCTCCTCGGCGCCCCGGGGCAGCCGGCCGCGCCCCCAGGCCTTGCCCGCTGACGCCCTGATGGACTAAGACCTTTCTGGCCTCCTGTTCGCAAGAAAGATCGGATGTCTCTAGTATCTAGCACGACGGTCGGCCGATCAAGCCGCCAAGTCGGGAGATTTCCTCTAATCGATCCGATGTATTTGGATCGGAGTGGGCAGATAGAGATGTCGGTCACGACTGAAGCGATCGAGAAGGTCAAGGAGATGATCCTGTCGGGAGAGCTTCATCCCGGCACCAAGCTCCCTCGCGAGAACGAGCTCGCCGAGCGGCTCGGCGTCTCGCGCAGCTCGCTTCGAGAGGCGGTCCGGGCGCTTGCCGCACTCAACGTGATCGAGACGAGGCAGGGCGCCGGGACCTACGTCACGAGCTTGACCCCCGAGGTGCTGCTCGAGGTAGTCGGGTTCGGGATCGACCTCGTCGAGGACCCGAGCCTCCTCGAGGTCTTCCAGGTGCGGCGCTTCCTCGAGACGGCCGCGACGGCGACCGCGGCAGCCACCATCACCGACCACGAGCTCGCCGCGCTCCGGGACTGCATGGCACGGATGGATCGGGCCGAGAGCGTCGAGGAGCTGGTGCAGGTGGACGAGGAGTTCCACCACATGGTCGCCGGCGCCACCCGCAATTCGGTTCTGGTCGCGTTGACCGACAACCTCTCGAGCCGCACCGTGCGCGCCCGTCTCTGGCGCGGCGTGGTCGAGAGAGGGGTGGTCGAGCGGACGAAACTGTGGCACCGCGCCATCCTGGAGGGTCTGGAAGCGCGCGACCCAGAGCTCGCGAGGGCTGCTGATCTCGCGCACCTCGCCGAGGGAGAGTCCTGGTTGCGGCGGGCGCTCGGCCTCGACGTCGACGGCAACGGTGAAGCGGAAGGAGGAGAGAGCTGGCCACGACCATTACCCGCGTGATCGCGCGAGACGTCCGTTTCCCGACCTCGCGAGAGCTGCACGGGAGCGACGCCCTCAACGTCGACCCCGACTACTCCGCCGCCCACGTCGTGCTCGAGACCGACGGACCCGGCGGCCTCGCAGGGCACGGCCTGGCCTTCACCACCGGGCGCGGCACCGAGGTGGTCGTGGCCGCGGTCCGGGCGTACGCGCCGCTCGTCGAGGGGCGAACGCTCGAGTCGATCGTCGACGACCTGGGCGGGTTCTGGCGCTCTCTGGCGCTCGAGAGCCAGATCCGCTGGCTCGGGCCGGAGAAGGGCGTCATCCACATGGCGATGGCCGCGATCGTCAACGCGGTCTGGGACCTCTTTGCCAAGAGCGAGGGAAAGCCGCTCTGGAAGCTCCTGGTCGATATGGACCCCGAGCGCCTCGTGTCCTGCATCGACTTTCGCTACATCCGCGACGCGATCACGCCCGCCGAGGCGATCGAGATCCTCGAGCGCAATGCCGATTCCCGCGCCGAGCGAGAAGAGGAGCTGGCACGGAACGGCTACCCCGCGTACACCACCTCGGCGGCGTGGCTGGGTTATCCCGACGATCTGCTGCGGGCGCTGTGCAGGGCGGGCAGGGAGGCCGGCTGGTCCTCCTTCAAGATGAAGGTCGGCGCCTCCCTCGAGGACGACGTCAGGCGCGCTCGCCTGATCAGGGAGGAGATCGGGTCGGACGCCAG
>DASTAI010000440.1:0-2008 GCA_035712865.1 Solirubrobacterales bacterium | reverse complement strand
CCCGGCCAGCCTGGCGGGGTCCACGCCCGCCTCGACCAGCGCGCGCATCCACCAGCCCGTGCCGCAGCCGACGTCCAGGATCTCCCCGGTTCCGGTGATCTCGGGTCCCGCCAGCCGCAACAGGTGGGCGAGGACCTCGGTGCGGATCGCGGCGTTCCCCGGGTTGTCCGCGGACCAGGCCCGTCGCTTCCGTTCGCTTTGGGCGTACTCGGAGTAGACGCGGTTTACTGCCTCCCGATGAGAGTCACCCTCCTCACTCACTACTACCCGCCCGAGGTGGGGGCGCCGCAGGCGCGGCTTTCAGCACTTGCGCGTGGTTTGAGCCGCCGCGGCGTCGAGGTCACCGTGCACACCGGTTTTCCACATTACCCGGACGGGGTGATCCAGCCGCCCTATCGGAACCGGCCGTGGCAGACGGAGGAAGCGGACGGCGTGCGCGTCGTTCGCAGCGCCGTGTACCCGGCGCCCAACAGGGGCTTTGGTCGCCGCATCCTCAACCACGTCTCCTTCGGACTCAGCTCGGTCGCGAGCTCACCCGCCAGCGGTCCCGCCGACGCTGTGATCGTCGAGACGCCTCCGCTTCTGCTCGCCGGCGCATCGATCGCATACGCGGGGACGAAGGAGGCGGCGCTGATCGTGAACGTCTCCGACATGTGGCCCGACTCCGCCGTCGCGCTCGGCACCCTGCGCCGGCCGCGACTGGTGGGAGCCGCCCGCGCGCTCGAGCACGCCTGTTACCGCAGGGCGGCGGCGATCGTCTGCCCGACACGCGGAATCGAGACCGCACTGGGCTTTCTGGAGGAGGCCGGGGGGAAGGTCCATCGCATCCCGCCGAGCGTCGATCCGGAGCTCTTTCCCGCTTCTCCGCCTCGCGCCAATGGCACCTTCAAGGTCCTCTATGCCGGCACGCTGGGAATGAGCCAGGGGGTGGGGACGCTGGTCGACGCCGCCGAGCTCCTCGACGACAGCCCCGAGATCCAGTTCGTGATCGCTGGGGATGGGGCGGAGGGCCCCGAGCTCCGTCGCCGGCTCGCCGACGGCAGGGCGCCGAACGTGACGATGCTCGGCCGCGTCCCTCACGAGCGCATCCCCGAGCTCTACGCCGAGGCGGACGCGGCCGTGGTGCTCCTTCGGGACCGTCCTCTGTTCGAGGGTGCGCTGCCCACGAAGATGTTCGAGGCGATGAGCGCTGCCAGGCCGCTGGTTCTCTCCGCGGCCGGCGAGGCGGCGACGCTGGTGAAGGAGGTCTCCTGCGGCGTGGTGGTACCGCCCGAGCGGCCCCAGGAGCTGGCGGTCGCGGTCGCCGACCTCTCGCGCGACCGCGCCCGCGCCGGGCGCCTGGGTGCGGCTGGGCGGCAGGCCGTGGTCGAGGGCTACTCGCGGGAGCGGGCCTTCGACCGCTGGTACGAGCTGCTCCGGGACGTCACCCGCTAGCCGGAATTCTTTTCGGCCTTGGGCGACGTGGCCGCCGTGCGCTGTGCGGTCTGCTGGGCCAGCTGTTGGAGGCCCGTGTCGCGCGGGTTCAGGTCCGAGGCCTTCGCGTAGTAGCGAGCGGCGTCGTCGAACTGGCCATCTCGCACCTGAAGGTCCCCGAGCAGCGCCAGGGTGACGAAGTTGTCGGGCTCCTTGGAGAGGGCGTCCTGAAGCACGTCCCTGGCGTGTCTGCGCTCCCCCTCGGCCTCCAGCGCCGAGGCCTGCAGGTAGAGCGGAATCACGGAGACGGGATTGAAGTCGGCGGCCGTACGGGCGGCCGAGAGCTGCTTCGCGGCGGACTCGCCCTGCTCGTCGCGGGCCTCTCTGATGTAGAGATCGGAGAGGAACAAGAAAACCACGCTCACCGCGGCTGCGGCGAGCAGACCCGCGATCCCCCAGCGTGCGATCGATCTCTCGCGTTGCTGGAACCAGGGCAGGCGCAGTGGGGTCGGGCGGTCCTCAGCGCGGCCCCTCGGCACCGCCGCGAGCGAGAGCGAGAGCAGGCCGAGCCCGGTCACCGTGGGGATCAGCCAAA
>DASTAI010000439.1:0-7198 GCA_035712865.1 Solirubrobacterales bacterium | reverse complement strand
CTGCTCCACCCCGTGCGTAGACTCGCGGGGTGGAGCTGACCGCGGCGATAGTCGGATGCGGACCACGGGGAATTGACCACGGTTTCGCGCTCCGCCAGGTCGAGGGTGTCTCCCTGGCGGGCGTCTGTGACCTCGCGGAGTCCGCGCGGGAGCGGTCTGCCGCCGAGCTGGGGGTCCCGGCATACGCCCAAGCTGCGGAGCTGACCGCCGCCGCGGAACCCGAGCTGGTCATCGTCGCGACGCAGCCCGCCGGCCGAGCCCGGCTGGTCACGCCGATCGTGTCGAGCGAATCCGTGCGGGCGGTCGTGGTGGAAAAGCCGCTGGCCCTCAGCATGGGCGAGGCGGAGGAGATCGTGGCCGCCGCCGACCGTGCTGGCGTCCACCTGACCGTCTGCCACCAGCTTCGCTGCACGCCTCACTTCGTCGCCCTGCAGCAGTCCATCGAGAGCGGCGACCTCGGCGCAGTCGAGTTCATTCGGGCACTCTCCTACGGGCACCTCCTCGACCAGGGCGCTCACCTCGTCGATGCCGCCCGCGCGCTTACCGGCGGGCGCCGTGTGACCTGGGCGATGTCGCAGGGGGGAGGCGAACTGGGACAGGGCTCGGTCCCCGGCGAGGGGGAGCTTGGAGTCCCGGACTGGACGACCCACCATCTGGCGCTCGAGGGCGGCGTCCGCTGCACCCTGGAGACCGGTCCCCTCCACCAGCGGAGCGAGCGATTCGGGCAGGGCGAAGAGGAGATCGACGATTACCTGGACAAGCGGCTCACGGTGGTCGGCACACGTGGGATCGCGCAGTTCGTCACCGGTGGCGAGTGCCGGATCCTCAGCGAGGGCGATGCCGACTGGCGCGTTCATCCGGGAGGGATCGAGGGCGCCGTATCGGGGACGCGGCTCTTCCACGAAGAGGTCCGGGACTCGGTCCTGCGGGCGACCACGCATCGCGCCGACGGCCACGATGCCCTGCACAGCCTCGAGGGCATGCTCGCCTGCGCCGAGAGCGCGACGACGGGCGCGGCGGTCAGGCTGCCTCTGAGCCGGGAGGGGACGCAGGCCGCCGAGGTGGTCGCGTCGAGGGAGCCGGAGGTGAGCGTGATCCTCCCGATCGGAGACCACCGTGGTTACGCCGAACGCGCGGTCGGGAGCTGGACCCAGGGTCAGGGGTTCCCTCGCGACGACTACGAGGTGATCCTCGCCTGGGATGGTGCGGAGACGGGGCTGGACCAGCGCGTCGAGCCGTTGCTCGGCCCCTCCGACCGCCTGATCCGCAACGACGACGCCACGGAGATCGAGCTCTACGACCAGGCCGCCCGGGCGGCGCGGGGGAGGCTCCTGATCTTCACCGAGCCGCACTGCATCGCCGAGCCGGGGTTCATCGAGGAGATGCTCGCGTACCTGGCGCGAAGCGGAGAGGCCGGGGCATGCGGCCGGACGGTCGCGATCAGCCCGAACAGGCTGGCGCGAATGGAGCAGGTGCTCTACGACGAGGGCTTCAGCACCTGGTCGCAGCCCGAACACTGGTGCAAGGTGATCCTGCGCGCCTTCGCGGTCGAGAAGGCGGCCTACCTCGAGGCCGGCGGCTATGAGACCGACTACGGCCGCTTCGCCGAGTTCGCCCTCGCCGCCAGGCTCCATTCGACAGGCAAGCGCCTCGGCTATGCGCCGGCGGCCGCGGTGGAGCACCTCTACACGACCAGCTTCGCGGAGTTGATCCCGCCGGTCGACGACTTCGTCGCGGGCGAGATCCGCTACCGAGCCGACCAGGGCGCCGCCCATTGCGAGCGCTACTTCGGGATTCCCGAGGAATGGGCGGCGCGCGGAGAGCTCAGCCGGGCCGCCGCGCGGACCGCTCTTGGCATCGTGGGAAGGGCGCTGCTGCGTCCCTCCGCGTGGCGAGCGGGGACGGCCAGTTCGCTGCTCTCCACCTCCGTCCGCCTTGCTCCGGCCGCCATGTTCGGCCCGCGACCCGCCCTTGCGCATGCCGATGTCCGCTTCGCTCTCGCTCGGCTGCGCTGCCGGCTCTGGCGATTCAGCGACCAACGGCTGGAGCGCGCGTATCGCGACGCCTGGAAGTGGATGACGCGTCGGACGCGGATCCGCGGGATCGCCGAGCTCGAGCCTCGGCCGCCTGAGGCGACAGGGGAGACCTCGTTCGATCTGGTGGAGATGCACGACCAGCACCTCTTCGGCTTTCACCCCGCCGAGCGCGTCAACGGAACAAGCTTCCGCTGGGCGAGGGCGATTGCCTCCGCCGAGCTCCCGGTGGAGCGGGGGCGCTACCGGGTGGAGATCGAGACCGGAGGCCTCCGGGATCCCCGTGCCCTCAGCGTGCAGGTGTTCTTCAACGGGCGCCGGATCCCGACCCGGCGGGTGGACATGGGCGAAAGCCGCATCTCCTTCGGGCTGAAGTCGGGCGAGTTCTCGTCACGGGCCCCGCAGCGGCTCACCCTGGTCGCGGCACCGTTTCGGCCCGCGGACGTCGCCGACAGCGGCGACAACCGGGAGCTCGCACTGCCGGTGGCCTCGCTCTCCTTTCGCCGGCTCGACGGAGACGACCCAGGGTGAGCTACCGCGTCCTGGCCGCCGACGATGCGTTCTGGCGTCCCTCCAACCAGATGAAGGTCGAGAACACGGACCTCGCCAAGCAGCTGGGCGCCGAGACCCTCGGAGCACGGTTCTGGAGACTGCATCCGGGCCAGGCCTCCACGAAGCATCGGCATTTCGAGGCTCACGAGCTCTACGTGCTGGTCGAGGGCCCGGGGCGGATGCGCGTGGGCGACGAGCTGCTCACCCTCGAGCCGCTCTCGGCGGTGCTGGTCGAGCCGGAGCACCTGCGACAGCTCTTCAACGACGGCGATCGCGATGCGCTCTGGCTGGTCGTCGGCGCTCCCCGCGAGGCGGTCACGAGTACGCTCGAGATGAGCGAGGAACAGCTGTCCCGCATGTATCCCGACGGCCCGCGGGCGCTCCCCCCGGAGCTCGGCGGGGGGCAGCTGGATGGCTGATCCGAGCCCTGTTTGGGGCCCTCTCCACCGCTATACTTTTTGAAGTATTGAAATCCGATCAGGATTTGGGATATTTGAGACGATGACGCCCGTGGAGATGCCCCGCAAGTACGTGCCGCCTCCCCTTGAGCTGGTCAAGAGCCGGATCGAGGAGCTCCTGCCGCCCGCCGCGCAGGAGGAGATCGACGCCGGTGACGTCGTCCTGATCGACGTCCGTGACCCCGAGCGCTACGAGGCCGGTCACCTGCAGGGCGCGGTCAACGTCCCGTCGGGCGAGAGCGCCCGGGAGGCACACGACGCCGCCTACGCGGAGGCCGTGGAGAGCGCCGGAGCGGGACCCGAGGACCGGGTCATCCTGGTCTGTGGGGAGGGCAACCGCTCGGCCCGCACCGCGGACGCCCTGGCGAACGAACACGGCTTCTCCAACGTCGCGTCGATCATCGGCGGTTCGAAGCTTTGGAGCGATCTCGGCTATCCCATCGAGGGAGAGATCGCGATCGGCGACGAGGAGGCCGAGACACACTTGGAAGGCGAGGAGGACACGGACTGATGGCCAGCACCGAGACGATCGAGCAGGTCAAGGAGCGGATCCAGGAGCTGGATCCCGCCGAGGCCCAGGAGGAGCTGAAGAAGGGCGGGGTGGCGCTGATCGACACGCGCGAGCCGAACGAGTACATCGAGGCCCACATCGATGGCGCCGAGCTGGTTCGCCCCGTCGACGTCGCCGAGCGCATCGAGGAGGTCGTCCCTGACCACTCCCAGCGCGTCCTGCTCTACTGCGCCTCCGGCAACCGCTCCGCGCGCGCCGCCGATCAGCTGCGTGAGCTGGGCTACGACAACGCCGCTTCGGTCCGCGGTGGGATCAAGGCCTGGGAGGCCGAGAGCCTCCCCGTCGTCATGCCCGAGGGCATGAGCGCCGAGCAGCGCATGCGCTACTCCCGCCACACGCTCCTACCGGAGGTCGGGGTCGAGGGCCAGCTGAAGATGCTGAACGCCAAGGTGCTGCTGGTCGGCGCCGGCGGCCTGGGTGCCCCCGCGGCGCTCTATCTGGCCGCGGCGGGGATCGGGACGCTCGGCCTTGTCGACGACGACGAGGTCGACGAGTCGAACCTGCAGCGCCAGGTCATCCACAACACCACGCGTGTGGGCCAGCCGAAGACGGAGTCCGCGAAGAAGACGATCGAGGAGCTCAACCCCGACGTCAAGGTGATCGAGCACCGCACGCGCCTCGACGCCAGCAACATCATCGACATCATCAAGGACTACGACGTGATCGTCGACGGGGCGGACAACTTCCCGACTCGTTACCTGCTCAACGACGCCTCGGTCCGGCTGCGCAAGCCGGTCGTCTCCGCATCGATCCTGGCGTTCGATGGTCAGATCTCGACGTTCGTGCCCTTCGAGGGTCCCTGCTACCGCTGCCTCTACCCGACGCCGCCGCCTGCCGAGCTCGCACCGAGCTGCGGCGCCGCCGGCGTGCTCGGCGTGATGGCCGGAGTCATGGGGCTGCTGCAGGCGAACGAGGTGATCAAGCTGGTCGCCGGGATCGGCGAGCCGCTCATCGGCCGCCTGCTGCTCTACGACTCGCTCGGCACGCGGTTCACGGAGCTCAAGGTGCGACGTGACCCCGAGTGCCCGATCTGCGGGCCGAACGCCGTGGAGATCCCGGAGTCCGAGATGGGCAAGTTCCCGGACTACGAGCTCTTCTGCGCCGGCTAGACGGCCCCAAGGTCAGCCCGCTAGGTTTCCCGCCGATGCCGACGATCAAGGTCCCGCCCGTGCTGCGCCCGCAAACCGACGGGCAGGCCGAGGTGAATGTCGAGGGAGGGACCGTGGGGGACGCCCTGAAGGCCCTCTCGGAGCGCTACCCGAACACACGAGATCAGCTCTTCTCCCAGGAAGGCGATCTCAACCGTTACGTCAACGTTTATCTCAACGACGAGGACGTGCGGGTGCTCGACGGCTTGGATACCGCCGCATCGGAATCTGACACCGTTGTGATCCTTCCGGCCATGGCCGGCGGGAGCTCGGCGCTCTAGGCGGTCCTCAGCCGGCGGAGCCGCCGGTCAGGCTCACAAAGGCGTTCCAGGAAGGCTTCGGGTCGAACGTCTGCGTGAAGAGGCCCGTGTGGTTGAACCAGATGCCGCCGGGAAGGTCGCGCCAGGAGTACCAGACGACGCCCGCGATCTTCATGCGCTTCTTGTTCTTTGCGAGCAGCCCGAAGGTCTTGCGCAGATACGTGGCTTGGCGTTGTGGCGAGACGGTCAGGGCAGTCGCGACGCCGCCCGTCGCCCAACCGACCTCGGTCACCCAGAGCTTCGCCTTCTTGTCTCTGAAGCGGGCCATGATCTGGCGCGTCTCGCGGACGGCGCGGAGGGCGTCGCTGGGCGTGGTCGAATAGGGGTGGAGCGCGACGGCGTCGAAGTACCGCTTGCCCTTGGCGCGGTAGATGCCCGGTAGATAGCGGTCGAGGGGAATCCCGTTGCGGATTCGGGGGGTGCGGAAGAGCCCACCGAGCACCACCTTCGCGCTCGCGTCGCCGCTCTTGATCCCGCTGTCGAAGGCCTTGAGTAGCTGCACGTACTGCTTCGGATTCGGCTTGTTGAACCAGAAGCTCGGCGAGTTCATCTCGTTCCAGAGCTGCCAGTCGGTTACCGGCAGCTTCGGGATCGCGGGGTTCTCCGACCAGAAGGTCCCGTTGGCGCCGTAGCGCTGCGCCGCCCCCTGGGCGAAGGCTCGGAAGGGCCCCCTGAACCGCCCGGTGGGCGGGTGATTGGTGCGGCTGGCGACCCAGGCGGGGGAGCTGTAGACGGTCGGCAGCACTTGGATGCCCTGCTGTGCCGCCGCCCCGATGATCGCGTCGTAGTAGCTCCAGTTGAGCGCCGACGACTCCGTGGGCTGCACGGCGCCCCAGACGAAGTTGATGCGCAGCGTGCCGACCTTGCCGGTGCCCATCCTCGCGATCTCGGTCGAGTCCGGGTCCTGAGCCGCCATCACGCCGTAGAACGAGCGTGGCGCGGCGGCGTGTGTGCCGGCCGGCATGGCGAGGCAGAAGAGCAATGTCGTCGCGATGACCAGGTGACGCAGCTTCACTTCCCGCTCCTTACGCATTTGTGTCTGGGCCGGTAACGATCTCGCCGTCTGGTGCTCTCAGGGACAACACGGGAGTGGCGCGCTGGTTGCGGCCGCCGTGACCCGGATGCCGCGATGGCCGGGGATCGCGACGCGACGGTGATACCCGAACCTAGCCTGGCGAGCCGCCCGTCAGGCCGACGAATGCATACCAGGAGGGCTTTGGGTTCAAACTCTCGTCGAACAAGCCTGTGTGGTTGAACCAGATCAGCCCCGGCAAATCGCGCCAGGAGTACCAGATCGCGCCGGTGAGCTTGAGGCGCTTCCGGGTTTTCGCGAGGAGGCGGTAACTGCGCACCAGATTGCCCGCTTGGACGTCGGGGGTGACGGTCAGAGGCGATTCGTTGCCGCCCGTGGCCCAGCCGATCTCCGTGATCCACAGCTTCGCCTTTGTGTCCTTGAACCGATTCATGATCTTGCGCGTCTGCTCGACCGCGCGTAGCGCGTCCTTCGGGGCGTTCGCGTACGGATGGACCGAGACCGCATCGAAGAATCGCTTGCCCCCGGCCTTGTAGATCGCGGGCAGGTACCTGGTCAGGGGAATGGAGTTCGGGAGCTGGGGAGTCCGGAACAGTCCTCCAAGCACGACCTTCGCCCTCGGGTTGCCGCCCTTGACCGCGCCGTTGAAGACTTTGAGGAGCTGCACGTACTGCTGTGGATTCGGGGGGTCGAACCAGAAGCTCGGCGAGTTCATCTCGTTCCAGAGCTGCCAGTACGTCACATTGCCGGCGTAGCGCTGCGCCGCCGCAAAGACGAAATCGCGGAACGCCGTGACGGAGGCCCCGGTCGGTGGGTAGTTCGACTTCGATGCCACCCAGGGGGGCGAGCTGTAGACGGTGAACAGGACGCGGATGCCCTGCTGCGCCGCAGCGCCGACGATCGCGTCGTAGTGGCTCCAATCGTAGGGCGCGCCGGGGGAGGGTTGGACGGTTCCCCAGACCAGGTTGATGCGCAGCGTTCCCACCCTGCCGGCGCCCATGCGGGCGATCTCCGTCTGGTCCGGATCGGTCGAGCCCATGACGCCGTAGAAGCTGCGAGGGGCAGGCTTCACGCGGTGTTTCT
>DASTAI010000438.1:0-4723 GCA_035712865.1 Solirubrobacterales bacterium | reverse complement strand
AGCGTCTGGCGGCGGAGGAGAGGGCAAGCGCCGCGGACGAGCGCGCACGAACCGTTCGGGAGCACGCCCAGGCGATCGTGGCCGAGCGCGACAGCGACGCGCGGGCGCACGAGGCAATCGCGCTGGCGGCGGAAGAGCGAGCGCAGGCTGCCGAACAGCGCGCGCTCGCTGCGGAGCGAGAAGCGAAGGCCGGCGAGTTCGCGGAAGAGGAACGCACCGCCGAGGAGGCGACTCGGGTTCGCGAGGAACGCGAGGAGCGGGAGAGGCGAGCGCGGGAGTTCGAGCAGCGGATCAGAGCCCGGCTGGCGAGGCAGGAGAGAAACCGGCAGGGCATCAGGCGGTTCCGGCCGGGGCCCGGGCGCGGGATCTACTCGCCGCTGCTGTCGCCTCGGGGACCATACGACGACTCCGCCGACCTCGATCGCGAGATCGATGCGATCGGGCGCGCACTTCGCGAACGCGGGAAGATGACCCGCGAGGAGCTCGGACAGGCGGTAGGCGCTCGCTACTGGGGCCCGGGCCGGTTCGGGGGAGCACTGCGCGAGGCCCTGGGTGAAGGAGCCGCGCGGCGCGTCGGCCGGACCACGTACGAGCCGGGCGACTCCGAGGGCAGCGGCGCCGGCTGACCCGACTCGCTCGCCGCAGCGATACGGATCGTCTCGTCATCCAGCTGCGCGTCGACGAGCTCATAACGCTTGGCGAGCTCTGCAATGACCGCTTCCTCGATCTCGTCAGGGTCGACCTCGCGGCCGAGCTCCTGGGAGGCGCTGCCTGACGTGGAGGGGTCGAAGTCCAGCTCGAGAGCCGCGTAGACGGGTTCGAGGACCTGCGCCACCTCGCGGCCACCCGAGGCCACCACGACGCCGCCCATGTGGGCGCCGCCGCGAATCATCCGCTGTCCGATGCCCGCCAGCTTCATCGTGCCGCGGGCGTTGACGCTGTAGGCGCCCGGGCAGTACTCACCGGGGACCTCTCCGACCCTGGCGTCGACGCCGAGACCCTGGAGCGCGGTGGCGATGATCTCGGCCATCTCCTCGAAGCGGGCGTAGGTTCGCTTCGGCGGCTGCGGGTCCGCATAGGCGCGCGCGATGGCGATCGTGCCGGTGTGGAACACCGCCGCCCTGCCGCCCGCGAGCCGCTCCACCGCGGCGAACCCGGCCGCGCGCGCGGCTTCGACGGCATCCTCATAGCCGGGGCTGGCGACGTCCTGGCGGCCGAAGGCAACCTCATTGCCCGGACGGTGGATGCGGACGGTCGGCGGCAGCTCGCCCGCCGCGACGCGGCGCAGGATCGTGCGCGAGATCTGCGTGCTGAGCTCCGGCTGGTCTGGGAAAGAGTGGCGGATGAGGCGGAGTCGGTCCATCCGATCAAGCGTAGGCGGCGGCCGCCCAGCTCCGAGCTATGCCGCCTCGTCCGGATCGTCGCGCAGGAGCGCTTCCCGGAGGAGCCTCTCCTCTTCGTCGAAGAGGTGACCGATCATGCGGTCGCGGTCCAGGAGGATTCGGCGCTTCGTCTGGGTGGTCGCCTGCCGGGGCGCCGAGGCGATCCGGCCGGCCAGCTCGACCGCTCGGGCCACCAGCTCATCGGCGGGGTAAACGCGGCCGATGATCCCCATGCGGTGTGCTCCCTCCGCGTCCAGCAGCCTTCCTGTCAGGGTGAGCTCGGCGGCGACGGGCGCCGGCAGGGCGGCCCGGGCGGCGGCGTAGCTCGGGGGAATGCCCCGCGGAAGCTCGGGGAAGCCGAAGCTCGCCTCCTGCGCCGCCAGTCGCAGGTCGCAGAGGAGGGCCAGGGCGAAGCCGCAGGCGAGCGCCGGACCGTTGACGGCGGCCACCACCGGCTTGGGGCAGCCGCCCACCGCCCGGAAGCTGCCGATGCTGGTCTTGACGAGCAGCTCCCTGTGGTCGCGGTCGCCGCCGAACTCGTCGGTGTCCATCCCGGAGCAGAAGGCGGGAGGCGCGCCGGTGAGGACGATCGCGCCCACCTCCTCGTCCTCGCCGAGAGCGCCGAACGCCTCGGTGAGCTCGACGCGCAGGTCGATCGAGAGGGCGTTCCGCTTCTCGGGCCGCTGCAGCGTGACGACCGCGACCTCCGCGCGCCGCTCGAGGGAGAGCAGGCCGGCCATTGCGGGGATCATCTCGGAAAAAGGAGGACGCTTGAAGTCACACACCGAGTACATGACCTTCAACACCGAGGAACGGCGCGAGTTCATCCGGATCACGGAGAACGTGCAGAGCGCGGTGGACACGTCGGACGTGGCCGAGGGGATGGTGCTGGTATCCGCGATGCACATCACGGCCGCCGTCTGGGTCAATGACGACGAGCCGGGGCTCCAGCAGGACACGCTCGAGTGGCTCGACAAGGTCGCGCCGCCGAGCTGGAAGGAGCCGACCAAAGAGGTGGCGCGCGAGTTGCTGCCCGATCCCGGCGACTACCGTCACCACCGCGGCGGCGAGGACAACGGTGACGCGCATCTCAAGAACCTGCTGGTGCACCACCAGGTGGTGCTGCCGATCACCGAGGGCCGGCTGGACCTCGGCCCCTGGCAGGCGGTCTTCTATTGCGAGTTCGACGGGCGCCGTTCGAAGCGGCTGGTGATCAAGGTGATGGGCGATTAGTTCCGGGGTTGCGCAGGGGGAGCGACGCGCGTTCGCGGCGCCGGCGCTGGTCGTCGGCGCGGTCGTCTCCGTCCAGTTCGGGTCCGCCGCCGCGACGACTCTGTTCGACCAGGTCGGGCCCGCCGGCGCGGTGCTCTACCGGTTGGTCTTCGCGGCGATCGTCCTGCTGGCGATCTGGCGGCCCCGCCCGATGGAGGCCGGCCGCGACGGGCTGCTTCTGGCGATCGCGTTCGGGGTGACCCTCGCCGGGATGAACCTCTGCTTCTACGAGGCCCTCGACCGGATCGATCTCGGGATCGCGGTGACCTTCGAGTTCGTCGGCCCCTTGCTGCTGGGCTTGCTCGGCTCCAGGCGGCGCCTCGATCTCGTCTGGGTGGCCTGCGCCGCGGCGGGCGTGCTGCTGCTGACGCGGCCGTCGGGGTCAGCGAGCGCCGCGGGCATCGCCTTCGCGCTCGTGGCCGGTGGCTTCTGGGCGACGTACATCCTGCTCAGCGCCAGGGTGGGCCGCGTCTTCCCGGGCGGCCGCGGCCTGGCGCTGGCCATGGGTGTCGCGGCCCTGCTGATGGTCATCCCGGGGACCGCGGCGGCGGGCAGCGATCTGCTCGATCCCGGGGCGGCGGCGGTGGGCGCGGCGACGGCCATCCTGAGCTCGGTGATCCCCTACTCGCTCGAGCTGGAGGCTCTGCGGCGGATCGCGGTCGGCACCTTCGGGGTGCTGATGAGCCTCGAGCCGGCCGTCGCGGCCGTCATCGGCCTGATCGCGCTGGATCAGGGTCTCGCGACGGTCGATGCGCTCGGCATCGCCCTCGTGGTGGTCGCGAGCGCGGGGGTCCTGGGAGCGTCGGCGACGCGAGCGCCCACGGAAGCCTGAGTGCGGTCCGGTGGTTGCTAGGCGGCGCGACGGAAGCGGCGGAGGCGGCGCCCGAAACGGAGCCGGTCGAGGCCCGACGCCGCCGAGAGCTCGACGGTGGATTCGTCCCTGGCGGTTACCCCGAGCAACGACGGCATGTGGCGCTCGATCTGGGCCTCGAGGCACGCCCGACACGAGCACTCAGGAACGGATATGCCTGTGTTTGAACAGACTGTCATCCGAATTCCTTCAGCCGACGCGCCATCACGGTAACCCGGGCGGCGGTCGGAAAAGCCGCAAATAGGCGAAAACCCGCCAAATCCCGTCCTCTCATCCGAGTGACTCCCCCTGCAAGGATCCGCGGGGATGGAAGCAAAAGGGCCCGACGTCCGTGCCGGATCGATCCCCGAAGAGGTCGAGCGCGCGCAGGTGCACGCTCCGACGCGAGGGAACCGCAAGCTCGAGAGCTTCCTGGAGGCGGTCAACAGCGACGAGCGGGTGCGGGCGTGGTGGTACATGGCCCAGACCAACTCGGAACGGCTGGGAATGTCGGATCACTCGTGGGTTCACGTTCAGGTAGTGCTCAATATCGCGCTGAGGCTCCTGCGACTCCTGGTCAAGAGCGACATCGAGCCCGCGATGGTCACCGAACACAAGATGCACGTCAGAGATGCGGAAGTTGTGGTGGCGGGCGGCGCGCTTTTACACGACGTCGGCATGTCGATCCATCGCGCCGACCACGAGACCTACAGCCTCTGGCTCGCGCAGGGCCGGCTCGACTCGCTGCTCGACGGCGTCTACCGGGAGCCCGAGCGGACCGTCGTCATCGCCGAGATCCTGCACGCGATCATCGGCCACCGCCGCCGCGGTGAGCCTTACACGGTCGAGGCCGGCGTGGTCAGGGTCGCCGACGCACTCGATATGGCCCAGGGCCGCTCCCGGATTCCCGTCGAGGGCGGGCAGTACGGGATCCATGCCCTCTCCGCAGCCGCTATCGACGAGGTCCGGATCGAGGCCGGGGAGGAGCGGGCCGTTCGCATCGAGATCGAAATGAACAACTCGGCCGGCATCTTCCAGGTCGACGACCTGCTCGCGACCAAGCTCCGCGGCACCCCCCTCGAGGGCCACGTCGAGGTGATCGCCCAGGTCTCGGGCGAGACGGAAAAGCGCCTGCTCCCGAGCTTCCGCCTGTAATCAGGCCGCGGCCGGTCCCTCAGGGGGCGAAACTCGAACGCTGAGCACTTTCCCGGCCGTGGGC
>DASTAI010000437.1:0-6134 GCA_035712865.1 Solirubrobacterales bacterium | reverse complement strand
CGGCCTGTCGGCCTCCACCGCCTACCGCTATCAGGTGCGTGCGATCGACGCGGCCGGCAACCTCGGTCCGTATTCGGCGATCGCATCTGCGACCACCGCGGCGTCTCCCGATACGACGCCTCCCAGCGCGCCGACCGGGCTGACCGCCACGGCCGCCGGCTCCACCCAGGTCAACCTGGCCTGGACCGCGTCTACCGACAACGTGGGCGTCACGGGCTACCGCGTCGAGCGCTGTCAGGGCGCGGGCTGCACGAACTTCGCCCAGGTCGGAACCCCGGTTGGCACCACGTTCGGTGACACAGGCCTGTCGGCCTCCACCACCTACCGCTATCAGGTGCGTGCGATCGACGCGGCCGGCAACCTCGGCGCGTACTCCGCGATAGCGGAGGCGACGACCGGCGCCGCTCCGCCCGCGCCTTCGGGGTTGGCGGGGGCGTGGGGGTTCGGCGAAGGAGTTGGAACGACGACCGCCGACGCGTCAGGCAACGGCAACACCGGGACGATCACCGCGGCCACCTGGTCGACGATGGGGCGGGCCGGAAACGCGTTGAGCTTCAACGGCAGCAACAGCGTGGTGCGGGTGCCGAGCTCGGCTTCGCTGAACCTGACGACGGGCATGACACTCTCCGCCTGGATCCGGCCGGCGGTCAGCCAGAGCGGCTGGCGCACCATCCTCCAGCGGCAGTCCGAGGCCTACTTCCTTAACGCCAGCTTCGACTCGCCGGGTCGTCCGGCCGGAGGCGGGACGATCGGAGGCGGCGTCGCGTATCTCGGTGGCCCAACGGTCAACCCGGTGAACGCCTGGACCTATGTGGCTCTCACGTATGACGGCGGCACGCTCCGGCTCTATGTGAACGGCACGCAGGCCGCCAGCCGCGTCGCCGCAGGGGCCGTGCAGACCACCACCAACCCGCTCTGGATCGGGGGCAACCAACCCTACGGCGAATACTTCAGCGGGCTGATCGATGAGGTTCGCGTCTACAACCGGGCACTCAGCCAGACCGAGGTCCAGGGCGATATGAACACCTCGGTCAATCCGTTCGCCCCCTAGAGACCTCGGCGGCGCTATGCGGCGCGACGCCGGGGTGGGCTGCGCCGCTCGGGCAGAGTGAGGAGCGAGCCCGGCTGTTTCGGCTCGTCAACCTCAGAAACGGCCACCACGACGTATCCGTGCCCGCAGCCGCAGGCATGCGCCTCGACCGCGTCGAGCTCGCCGACGACGATCTCGCGCTCCTCCGCGCATTCCGCATCGGAGCAGACGACGGCCACGAGCAGCATGGCCCGATCGTGGCGCCGGCTCCGGATGGAGCGGGCCCCGCCGTCACATGTCCTCAAAGGGCGAAGAGGGCGGCCAGCAGCCGCCCTCTCCCTGCGTCGGATGACTCGTCGAACGGCCCGGCGTTACTTCTTCTGCTTGCACTTCTGGGTCGAGCTGGCGGAGAGCGTCTGGCCGTTGTAGAAGCTGGTGAACTCCGAATTACTCCACTTCTTCTTCTTGCATCGCGCCGACACGTAGAACTGCGCCTTCCCCTTCTTCTTGCCGACGTTGCGCTTCTTGAAGGAGACGTCGAACTTCGTCAATAGGAGACCCGGCGTGTCCGGGATGTTGCTGAACACCAGGTTCCTGCCTCCCAGCGCGCCGATGATCGTCAAGGTGGTGGCTCCGGGCCCGATGTCGGTCTGTACGTACATCGTGTTGGGGCCGCCCGCGAAGATCGTCACGATGCCGTTCAGGGCGCCGCCGTTGACCTGGACGCTCCCGTTCCCGACGATGCTCTGGGGGCAGGAGGCCTGAGCCTGGGCGGTGAACTTGCCCTGAATCTGGCTGAGCTGGCAGGCGGGCACGTTCCCGTTCGTGAACTTGATGTTGGGATCGATCGTGAACACCGTCTTCTGCGGACCGGTGTGCGGAGCCAAGAAGTTGTCGAAGGTCGTGTCGATGGTCGTGTGCAGCGAGGCGCCGCCGAACGTCTTCTTGCTCTGCTTGGCAGGCGCGAGCGTTGCGGACAGGGACTGCGAGGTCGGTGCGGCGGCGGCGACGCTCGAGAGGCCGAGCGCCGCGACCACGCCGGCCAGCGCTGCTATCAGAACGGTGCGGTTGCGCATATCGGATCCTTCCGTGGGGGTCTGTGCCTGCCTTACTCCTCCTTCTTCAACACGTTAGGGACGA
The DNA here is from genome assembly GCA_035712865.1 of Solirubrobacterales bacterium. Classification (GTDB taxonomy): domain Bacteria; phylum Actinomycetota; class Thermoleophilia; order Solirubrobacterales; family 70-9; genus DASUPK01. The sequence continues at coordinate 3,964 of DASTAI010000437.1, read as the reverse complement.
CACGGATGCGGTGCGGGACGGATCCGCTTCAGCTTCCACAGCGGTTGGTCGGACCGAACAGCGCGGCTAGGCCCCCCCGCCGCGAGCGACCGCCGCTCGCATGCGGCGCCCGAAGCCGACCACACGCGCGAGGTGGCCGCAGTACGGCGCGCCGGGGCAGCGGACGAAGGAGATCGTGATCGCCTCCACCTCCTCGTCCTCGCGCTCGCGCCGGCGCCCCGGCAGCAGCACCAGTGCCAGGACGACACCGACGGCGCAGAGTGCCGCCGCGACCATGAAGGCACCCTTGAACCCGTGTGTCAGGGCGATGGGAAGCGCCGAGCCACCCGCCAGTGCATCGGACGTCCGGCTCGTCGAAACCGAGGAGAGGACCGCGAGGCCCAGCGAGCCACCAACCTGCTGGGTGGTGTTGAGCAGTCCCGACGCCAACCCCGAGTCGCTGCTCGCGACGCCGTTCGTCGCCGAGATCGTGATCGGCACGAATGACATCCCGAGGCCCACTCCGAGGACCACCATCGCCGGCAGCACGTGGCTCGCGTAGTCGCCGCCTCCGCTGATGAGCGTCAGGAGGATGAAGCCGCCCGTGGCGATCAGCAGGCCGACGCAGAGCACCGGCTTTGGCGTGAAGCGGTCGACGAGACGGGAGGCGAGCGCCGAGGCGACGATGAGGGTCAGGCTCAGCGGCAGGTAGGCGACGCCGGTCTTGAGCGCGCTGTAGCCCAGCACCTGTTGGAGGTAGAGGGTGAGGAAGAAGAAGACGCCGAACAGGGCCGCCGCGACCAAGAGGAAGGTCGCGTCCGAGGCGGCCAGGCTCCGGTTGGAGAAGATCCGCAGCGGTACGAGCGGATCGCGGTGGCGGCGCTCGATCTGGATGAACGCGACGATCAGAATCGCGGCGATGGCGAAGCCCACCAACGTGCGTGCCGAGGTCCAGCCCCAGCTGTCGGCCTTGATCAGCGTGAAGACGAGCGCGATCGTGCCGAGAGTGATCGAGACGGCCCCCTCGATGTCGTAGCCGCCCCTCGCGACCGATACCGAGCGGCTCTCCGGGACGATCCTCGGCGCCAGCGCCAGGACGACGGCGCCGATCGGCACGTTGACGAAGAAGACCCAGCGCCAGCTCAGCACCTCGACGATCAGGCCGCCCAGGAGCAGCCCGATGGCGCCACCCGCGCCGGCGATGGCGCCCCAGACGGCGAGTGCGCGATTGCGCTCGGGCCCTTCGGCGAAGGTGGTGAGGATGATGGAGAGGGCGGCCGGCGACACCATCGCCCCGCCGAGCCCCTGCAGCCCCCGGGCAACCAGCAGCATCCCCTCGGACTGCGACAGCCCGCAGAGCAGTGAAGCGCCTGAGAAGAGGGCGATCCCGGCCATGAACAGCCGGCGCCGCCCGAGCCGGTCGGCGGCGCGCCCCCCCAGCAGCAGAAAGCCGCCGAAGATCAGCGTGTACGCATTCAGCACCCACGAGAGGCTCTGCTCCGAGAAGCCGAGGTCGACCTTGATCGTCGGCAGCGCGACGTTGACGATCGTCGCGTCCAGCACGACCATGAACTGCGCCACCGCGATGAGCGCCAGGATCACGTTCGCATCGGCGCCCGAGGCCGGGCGCGAGATCGAGCGAGCGGCGGATGCGTCCATGGCGGGAGACTCGTCCCGGCGCCGGGCTGAGCTGGCTCCCTATCCCGCTGCTGCGGCGGCCTTCTTGATGACGTCGACCACGGCCGTCGGCTGCGAGACGTAGACCGAGTGGCTTGCGGCGACCTCGTCCACGGTCGCCCCCATCCGCCCGGACATCTCGTGCTGCGCCGGAGGCGGGATCATCCGATCCTCAGAGGTGATCAGATACCAGCTCGGCTTGCCCCTCCACGCAGCCTCGCTGATCGTGCCGCCGAGGGCGTCGACTCCCCACGGGACCTGCGAATCGGCCATGAAGGCCGCCAGGTCGGCGTCCACGTCGGCCGCGAACGAGTCGTGGAACTTCTCGCGGTCGAGGAAGAGGAACCCGTCCTGCGGGGGCAGGATCGGCGGCTGCGGGCCGTCCTTGGGGAAAGTCTCGAGCAGGGTGTTCACCGACTCGCCCTTGTCCGGCCCGAAGGCGGCGATGTAGACCAGAGCGGCCACGTTGTCGTCGTTGCCGGCCTCGGTGATCACGGCCCCGCCATAGGAATGGCCGACCAGGATCACCGGCCCGCCCTGCGCGTCGATGACCCGCTTGGTCGCGTCGGCGTCGCCCGCGAGTGAGAGGGTCGGATTCTGGACGACACGGACGTCGTAGCCCTCCTTGCTGAGAAGGCCGTAGACGCCCTGCCAGCCGGAGCCGTCTACGAAGCCCCCGTGCACCAGAACAACGGTCCCCGCGCCTGACCCAGCTTCCATCGTGGACTCCTTTCGGGATGCCGTTAAGGGTGGCTCGCGATGCTATTCGAAGAGCCGTCGCGCCCGGGCTCGTGCTCTTCCTCGAAGCCCAGGAGAGTCGCGGTGACCAGGGACCCGATCGCGCTCAGGTCGTACCCCCCCTCCTGGACGATCACGGTGGGGAGGCCCAGCCCGCCCAGCTCTCGTCCGGCCGCGGCGTAGCCCTGGGCGCTGACCCGCAGGGGACTCTCGGGATCGGTCGCGGCGGCGTCGACGCCGAGCGCCACCACCAGGGCGCGGGCACCCCCATCGTGGGCCCAGGCGACCAGGTCGGAGACGGCCTCCAGCCAGGGCCCGTCACCCGAGCCGGGCGCCAGGGGAAGGTTGCGGTTGGCGCCCTCGCCACCGCCGCGCCCGGTCTCGCCGGCGGCGCCGAGGAAGTGGGGGAACCAGCCGGCGTCCGGGTCGACGTGGACGGAGCCGGTCGACACCCGCCGGTCCTCGTAGAAGATCGCCTGCGTGCCGTTGCCGTGATGGGCGTCCACATCGATCACCGCGATCGGGCCTTGCAGCGCGTCGCGGAGCCGGGCCGCCGCCAGCGCCGAGTTGTTCAGGTAGCAGGAACCGCCGATTGCGGTGCGTGTGACGTGGTGGCCGGGGGGGCGACAGCACGCGTAGGCGGCAGGCTCGCCCGCCAACACCAGGTCGGTCGCGGTCAGGGCGGCGTCGGCGGCGCCGCGCGCCGCCTCCCAGGTGCCGGGCCCGATCAGGGTCATGGTGTCGTAGGCGAACTGGCCCGCGCGAGCCGCGACCGCGCTCGCCGGCCGCGGCGGCTCGCCCGCCATCAGGCCCGGGTGCGGGAAGACGTACGGGACCACCCGGTCCTGGCCGGGCTCGTCGGTGAGGCCGGAGGCGCGCCAGTCTCTCCAGGCGGATTCAAGGTGGGAGAGCAGGGCGGGATCGTGGACCGCGGCCAGGTCGGAGACGGGGTGGGGCTCGGCTTCCACCTGCGAGGCGCCGGAGCGAGCCAGCTCTTCGCGGATCCGCTCGGCCCGAGCCGGCAGCTCGGTGCCCGGTATGCGGACGCCGACCCAGATCTCGCCGCCCGGATCGTGCAGGCGGTGGCGATCGCTCCAGACGACGGGCATCGCGATCTCTGCGCTCACGGGCCGCTGAGCGTATAGGGTCCCTAACGATCGTTCATGAAGATGGATGCTTCGCTCGATCTCGCCCCCCAGCTCGGTGCCGACCGGGTGCTGAGTCCGGCCGGATCGCTGCCCCAGCAGGCGGAGCGACTCGACCCCTCGGGGCCGGTGCGCCCCAACGAGATCGAGGTGGCGGTGGAGCGGCTGTGCCTGGACTCCACCTCGTTTCGCGAGATCCGAGAACGCTCCGGCGGCGACCCCTCCGCGATGGCGGATCGCATCATGGAGATCGTCCGGGAGCGGGGCAAGATGCACAATCCCGAGACCGATTCGGGGGGCGTCCTGCTCGGGACCGTGGCGAGGGTGGGCGAGCAGCGCCAGAACCCGCCGGAGGCGGGCCAGCGGGTGGTCACCCTCGCCTCGCTGACCCTGACGCCGCTGCGGTTGGACGAGGTCACCCGCCT
>DASTAI010000436.1:0-2542 GCA_035712865.1 Solirubrobacterales bacterium | reverse complement strand
GGCGGCGCGCGCGCTCGAGTTCCCCTTCACCCTCACCGCGCGGGCCGAGAACCACCTCCGCGGCAGACCCGAGATCGAGGAGACCATCGCCCGCCTGCAGGCCTACGAGCGGGCGGGCGCCGACGTCCTCTACGCACCGGGACTGGTCACGGCCGAGGAGATCACGACGATCTGCGAGGCGGTCTCGAAGCCGGTCAACGTGCTCGCCTTCTCGCGCCTCAATCTGAACTTCGACGAGATCGCGGCGGCGGGGGCGCAGCGGGTGAGCGTCGGCGGTGGCCTCGCCTGGTCGGCCGTCAACGGCGCGATCGAGGCCGCCGAGCGCATCATCGACGACGGCGACTTCTCCGGCCTCGGCACGCCGGGCCGCGTCAAGGAGTGGCTCGGTCCCTAGCCCCTACTCGGGGGGGACGTCCGTCGGCATCTTCATCTGCCGGCCGGCGAGGTGGTGGAACGCCCTGTCGGGCAGTGTGCCCTTGAGCCGCGCGCCGATCTTGGCGTCGGTGCCGACCAGGTAGCGATGCTTCGGCTTCTCGGAGGCGATCGCCTTGTGGATCACCTCACCGACCTTGTCGGGCGAGATGCCCCGGGAGGCGGTCTCGTTGATCACCTCGCCGAAGCGGCCGATCTGCCGGCCGTACAGGCGGCGCGCGTCGTCAGGCATTGCCTCGAGCTGCTCGCGGATTTGCTCGTTCCCCTTGTTCCAGATCTCTGTATCGATGGAGCCGGGCTCGACGACGGCCACGTCGATCTCCCATGGCTTGAGCTCATGGCGCAGCGACTCGCCGAGCGCCTCGATCGCGAACTTCGAAGTGTTGTACGGGGACATGAACGGGCTCGCCACCCGACCGCCGATCGAGGCGATGAAGACGATCGTGCCCTTCCCCTTGCGGATCAGCGGGATGAACGCCTGGGTGACGGCGACCTGGCCGATCAGGTTCACCTCCAGGGTGCCGCGGAGGTCGTCGAGCTCCATGAACTCGATCGGCCCTCCCCCGCCGACGCCGGCGTTGTTGACGAGCCCGACGAGCCCGGCCTCGCCGACCGCCTCGGCGACCTGCTCCCGCGCCGACTCGATCTGGTCGGCCTTTGTGACGTCGAGAGTCACCGTCGTGAGCCGGTCTGATCCGGCCTGGGCCAGATCCCTGGCGTGGGCGTCCTTACGGACACCGGCGAAGACCCGATAGCCGTCGGCATCGAGCCGCAGCGCGGTGGCGCGACCGATGCCGGTTGAGGCTCCGGTGACCACAACGGTGCCGCTGGCGTTGGCGGCCATGACCGAAAAGACACTACTCCACCCCGATCCGCCCGCTACGGTGCCGCGCTGTGACTGCCTCAGTGCTCGCGGTCGTCGGGGCGCGGCCGAACTTCGTCAAGGCGGCGCCGGTGATCGCCGCCCTGGAGGGGAGCGGCGAAATCTCCGTCCGCATCCTCCACACGGGGCAGCACTACGACCGCGCCCTCTCCGGCGACTTCATCGAGCGCCTCGGGATGCGCGAACCGGACGCCAATCTCGAGGTCGGCTCGGGCACTCACGCCGACCAGACGGCCGGCGTGCTCATAGGGACCGAGAAGGACCTGCTCGAGCACCCCGCGGACCTGGTCCTGGTTCCGGGCGACGTCAACTCCACCGCGGCGGCGGCCCTCGCGGCGACCAAGCTCCATGTCGCGGTCGCGCACATCGAGTCCGGGCTCCGCTCGTGGGACTGGGGAATGCCCGAGGAGGTGAACCGGGTCGTCACCGACCGGATCTCGGATCTCCTGCTCTGCACGTCCGCTGACGCCGTCGAGAACCTCGCCGCCGAGGGGATCACCGGCGAAGCGGTTCAGCTGGTCGGCAACACGATGATCGACAGCCTCTTCCGCCTGCTCGATGGGGTCGACCGACCGGCTCTGCTCGAGCGGCATGGTGTCCAGGGTCGCCGCTTCGCGCTCGTGACCCTCCACCGGCCCGCATTGGTCGACGACCCCGAGTTGCTCGGCCCGACGATGGACGTGCTCGGCGAGATCGGCGCGCAGCTGCCCGTCCTCTTCCCGGTCCACCCGCGAACGCGGGCGCGGCTCGAGGCGATGGGCTACTCGGGCACCGGGCAGGTGACGCTCACCGAGCCGATGGACTACACGGACTTCATCGGCTTGGAATCCGAGGCACGGCTGGTGGTGACCGACTCGGGCGGCGTGCAGGAGGAGACCACCGTCCTCGGCACCCCCTGCCTCACCTACAGGACGACCACGGAGCGGCCGATCACGATCGAGCTCGGAACCAACGAGCTGGTCGGCGTCGACCCGCAGGCCCTGCGCGAGGGCGCCGAGCGCGCGCTCGCCGAGGTCCTGGCCCGCGCCGGCGGGACGCTGATCTCCCGGCGCGAGGAGGGGCTGACCACGGTGGTGGACCTGGTCGTGCCGCGCGCCGCCTCCCCGGCGTTCACCGGGGACCTCGAGCGGATCGGCGCCCTGACGCGCGAGGCGCTCCCCGCGCCGCCGCCCGCCGCGGCGTCCCCCGAGTCCGCTCCCCTCGTCCACTTCACGCTCCGTCTCGTCG
>DASTAI010000435.1:0-2578 GCA_035712865.1 Solirubrobacterales bacterium | reverse complement strand
ATCATGGCGATCTCGACGCGCTGGTCGCGCAGTCCGGTGACGCGCCCCGACCACTCTCCCTCCACCGTTGAGCGCCCTTCGAGCTCAAGCCCGAGCTCGCGAAAGAACTCGACTGCCCCCTCCAGATCCTCAACGACGATGCCCATGTTGTCCATGCGTAGTCCCAGATGCCCAAAGCTACTGCGTGTCGGCGCCCATCCCGAAGCGTTTGCTGGGCGCTAGCTAGGGTTCGCGGCGTGAGCGAGCGCACCGAGTACGCGCCGGGCGAGTTCTGCTGGGTGGACCTGGCCACCACCGACGTCGACGGGGCCAAGGCGTTCTACGACGACCTCTTGGGTGTCCAGGCGGAGGACGCGCCGGGCGATCAGGAGGAGACCGGCGGCTACGGCTTCCTGATGCGCGACGGGAAGATGGTGGCCGGAATCGGCCCGGTCCAGTCCGGCGAGGGCCACTCGGCCTGGGCGAGCTACATCAAGGTCGAGGACACGGACGCCACTGCTGCGAAGGTCAAGGACGCGGGTGGCTCGGTCTTCTTCGGACCGGTCGACCTGCCGAACGACTCGGGGCGGGTGGCGATGCTCCGCGACCCCGAGGGGGCGTTCATCGGCATCATCCAGCAGGAGCGGCACCCCGGCGCTCAGATCGTCAACGAGCTCGGCGCCTGGACCTGGAACAACCTGCTGACTCGCGACCCGGAGGGCGCGAAGAGGTTCTACGGCGACGTCTTCGGCTGGACCGCGATCCAGAACGAGGAGGCGCCGCCGGGCATCCTCATGTGGCAGGTCGAGGGCCAGCGGTGGCCCGAGGGGATGGGCGGCCTGATGGAGCTCGGCGCCGAACTACCGGCCGAGATGCCGCCCCACTGGCAGGTCTATTTCGTCGTCGACGACGCCGACCAGGCGATCGAGCGGGCCGAAGCCGGTGGCGCCACGCTCGCCTTCGGGCCGATCGACGTTCCCGTGGGCCGGCTGGCGACGCTGGTCGATCCCCAGGGGGCGGCGGTCTCGATCTTCGAGAGTCACTACCCCGAGCCGAGGTAGCGCGGAGCTACTCCCGCGCGCAGCTCGCACAGAGCCCGCTGACCAGCACCTCCGCCCGGTCGGGATGGAAGCCCGAGCCGGCGGCGGAACGGCGAGCACGGTCGAGGTCGACCGGGGTCTCCAGATCCTCGACGCGGCCACAGCGGCGGCAGATCATGTGGTGATGGGCGTCGGCGCGGGTGTCCCAGAGGAGGGTGCCACCACCGCCGTTGACCCGCTGCACGATGCCCAGCTGCTCGAACAGCTCGAGCGTCGCGTAGACCGTCGGCAGCGAGACTCCGGGCAACCGGTCGCTCGCCTCGGAAAGGATCTCCTCCGCGCTCACGTGGCGGTTGCGGTCGCGAAGCAGGCGGTGCATGACCACCCGCTGCGAGGTCGCGCGTAGGCCGCGATCACGGAGCAGGGCGGCGAGCTCGGCATCGTCGCGGGGAGGGGTGTGCGGTGTGGTCGTCGCCATTCGTTCGTAGGTAAGCCTAATAGAGCATCTTACATCTTAGGGATGCCTTATCTTTAGTCCCTTGTATTATGTATGCCGATGACGGAACTGGTTGCACGACTGACGGGCAGAATGGGACCCGCCGACGAGGAGCAGTTCATGCTCCAGCGGGTCCAGCCGGCGCTGATCGGGCTGATCGACGGCACGGTCTCCACGCTCGCGCCGATCTTCGCCACCGCCTTTCTCGCCGGGCCGCACGCCGCGCTGTTCGTGGGGCTCGCCGCCGCCCTGGGCGCTGGGATCAGCATGGGGCTGTCGGAGGCCCTCTCCGACGACGGTGAGATCACCGGCCGTGGCACCTCGCTGTCGCGAGGACTGATCACCGGCGGGGCCACGTTCTTCGGCGGCGCGTTCCACGCGCTGCCCTTCATCATCAGCGACCTGCGGACCGCGCTGGTGCTCGCCTCGATCACCGTCGCCTGCGAGCTGGTGGCGATCGCCTGGGTGCGCAAGCGCTTCCTCAAGGTCTCGCTGCGGAGCTCGCTCGTGCAGGTGACCGTCGGCGGCGTGATCGTCGCGGTAACCGGCGCCCTCATCGGCCAGGCCTAAGCCGGGCTACCAGCGGCTGGTGACGACCTTCTTGCGGGTGTAGAAGTCGACGGCGTCCTTGCCGTTGGCGTGCAGGTCGCCGTCGATCGAGTCCTTCCAGCCCGAGAAAGGGAACCAGGCGACCGGCGCGGGGACGCCGATGTTGACGCCGAGCATCCCCGCCTCGATGCCCCAGCGGTAGGCGCGCGCGGCCGCGCCGGAGGTGGTGAAGATCGATCCCGCATTGCCGTAGCGCGAGCCGTTGGCGAACTCGATGGCCGCATCGAGATCCGGCGCCGACACCAGGGCGAGCACCGGTCCGAAGATCTCCTCCCGCGCGAGGTCGGACTCGGGATCCGACACCTCGACGAGGGTCGGGCCGAGCATCGCGCCGGCCTCTCCGCCGCCGATGCGCCCGTCGAGCAGCACGGTCGCGCCCTCGGATTCCGCGGTGGCGACCGCCGACTCGGCCCGCTCCCGAGCCTCCGGCGCGACCATCGGGCAGACGTCGGTC
>DASTAI010000434.1:0-2172 GCA_035712865.1 Solirubrobacterales bacterium | reverse complement strand
CGCCCCGATACCGTCCTCAACCGCTGGCGCCCGCCACGGCTCGCGTCGCGCCGGCGACCCCGCCACGCTCACGCCGCCGAGCGCGTCCCTGTAAATTTCAGGACGCCTGACACGCATCCCGGGCTGGGCCCAGGGGAAACGCACGAGATCAGGGACTCAAGCTCGGTGGCCTGACCGGCTAAGGGCTCGGCCTTTCCCGCCGGAGGAAGGCCATGATCGAAGCCCTGATCGCCGCGTTCGAGACCGTCGAGGATCCCCGCTGCGAGTGGAAGGTCGAGCATCGGCTGCTCGACGTCCTGGTGATCGCGGTGTGCGCCGTCCTGGGCGAGGCCGAGAGCTTCGAGGGCATCGCCCTCTACGGCCGCTGCAAGCAGCCCTGGCTCGAGGGCTTCCTCGAGCTGCCGAACGGCATCCCCTCGCACGACACCTTCCGCCGCGTGCTGATGCTGGTCGACCCGGACGCGTTCGAGCGCTCGTTCCTGGGCTGGGTGCGCGCCGTCTTCCGGCCGGAGGAGGGCGGGCCGCGGCAGGTCGCGATCGACGGCAAGACGGTGCGGCGCTCGTTCGACCGCGAGAAGGGCCGCTCGCCCCTGCACCTGGTGAGCGCCTACGCCACCGAGGGCGGGATCGTGCTGGCCCAGCGCGCGGCCGAGGAGAAGAAGGGCGAGCTGACCGTCCTCCCCGAGCTGCTGGACGGCCTCGACCTGCGCGGCTGCTTGGCGAGCCTGGACGCGCTCGCCTGCCAGCCGGGGATCGCCCAGCGCATCGTGGCCCGGGGCGGCGACTACCTGCTGGCCCTGAAAGGCAACCGGAAGAGGGCCCACGCCGAGGTGAAGGCCTGGTTCGCCGCGAACGCGTTCGCGCTCGGCGGGTCGCTGCGGCCCTGCTTCGACGCGTTCGACGAGAGCCACGGCCGGCTGGTGCGCCGGCGGGTGTTCGCCTGCCCGGACGCGGGCGTCTTCGCCACGCTCGCGGACTGGCCGGGCCTGAAGGCGGTGCTGGCGGTCGAGACCATCCGCGGCATCCCCGGCCGCGGCAAGGTCACGGCCGAGATCCGGTACTACCTGTCGAGTGCGGCCCTCCCGCCGGAGGCGCTGGCCGCGGCCATCCGGAACCATTGGAAGATCGAGAACGGGCTGCACTGGATCCTCGACGTCACCTTCCGCGAGGACGCGAGCCGGGTCCGCGAGAGCAACGCGGCCCGCAACCTGGCGCTCCTGCGCAAGATCGCGCTCAACCTGGCCCGCGCCGACACCAGGCTGAAGGCGAGCCTGAAGGGCAAGCGCAAGTACGCCGGCTGGGACGATGGCTTCATGGCCACGCTGATCGCCGGCTGATCTCGTGCGTGACCCCTGCCATTGATGGTGGTTGGACGTCGTCGGCGGTCGGACGCACGATAGGGGCACGGGCGAACTCGAGGCGGCGCCTGTGGCGCCCGGGCCACGGCGTCCGGAGCGATCCCGCTGGCGGTGTGACGTCCCGGCGGTGCATGGGAGGCTTTGCCTCCCTCAGATCATTGCCGATTGGCCCTGCTCGTCGCGCGAGCGGGGCCTTTGCTGTCGCGGGGTACCGCCGTCGCCGACCCCCACCCTCGAGGCTGGACGGGGAGCGCGGAGGTGCCATGGTGGCGGCCCGACGCGAGGCGATGCGGTGACCGACCTTCCGCTGATCAAGGCGGCCAAGCTGTGGGCCAAGGTCTCGGCGCGGACCGGGGCCACCTACCTGACCGGCCGCTGGGGCGGGTGCCGGGTGCTGGTGTTCGAGAACCTCGAGCGCGCGTCGGAGGCGGAGCCGAGCCACTTCCTGTTCCTGGGCGAGGCCGGCGAGTGGCCCGTCCCGGATCAGGCGACCGCGACGGTGACGGCCGCGGAGCCGGGGCAGGAACGGCCGGAGCTACGGGCCCTTCCCGCCGCTCCGGTCGAGGACGGGGCGGGGGAGAAGCCGGTGCGGCGGCGCCGGAAGGCGCGCGGGAAGGAGCCGACGACCGGGCCGGCGCGGAAGGCCTGGGAGCGGCGCGAGGGTTGGAACGGCTCGGTGTACCGGCGCCCCTCGAAGGAGGCCGTCGTGCCAGCCGAAGCCGAGGAGGACGGGCCGTTCATCGAGGACCCGCTCGACGACATCGGGCGGCGGTAGGGGCGAGGGAAGCCCGTACAACCGCCGGCGCCGGGGCTC
>DASTAI010000433.1:0-5849 GCA_035712865.1 Solirubrobacterales bacterium | reverse complement strand
AACGGCCCGGACCCGACCGTGCCGAAATGTGGCGCCGGCAGAGAGGTGTGAATCGGCTCCGGCGGCGCCTCCCGGGCGCCGGAGACGGAGGCGGCGACGAGGACCGCGGCGCCGACCGCGACGATGCTCCTGATCACGGGGTGGACGCTAGCCTGTGCTGCTTCCAGGCGAGGTAGCTCAGTTGGTAGAGCACACGACTGAAAATCGTGGTGTCGCCAGTTCGATTCTGGCCCTCGCCATTCGGTCAACCCGCGGGGCCCGACCCGCCGGCTGACCAGGTGCGTCCGACCTAGTCCGACTGATCGTTCGGCTCGGGGAGAACGGTCAGCACCGCGATGTTCTCGCAGTGGACGTCCCGCTCCTCGCCGGCGCCGAAATCGAGGATGAGCAGATCGCCGGATACCTGGACGAGGGGCGCCTCGATCGAAGACCCTTCATCCTTCCGCTCGATCCGCAGCGTGACGGCCCGAGGGTCCCGATCCTCCATGTGGGCGCTGAGCTGATCCCGAAACCACTCCGGCGTGTGCTTGTCGGAGCGTTCGTAGGGGACGCCCTTCTCCAGTTCGTCGGCCATTCAGGGCGACCCTAGCGGCAATGCCGCTGATTTCGCAAGCTCACGGGTGCTGCTCCCGTGGCACTGACCTTGGGCGAAGCCGAGGCGGTGAGATACTCGGTTCGTGGCCAAGATCACGCCTGGGATCGTGTCCCCGCCGCACGAGGTGCTCACCCCCGAGGAGTGGCGTAGGCGGGGCAGGGCGCGACGCAAGCTGGTCAGCCGTTCGAGCCACGCTGAGTGGGAGCCTCCGACCGACCGGCCGGACCCCGTCGCGGTCCTGCTCGAGCAGGAGAAGAGTCGCCTCCCCGACGTGGTCGAGATCCGCCACGACCGGATGGCCGCGTCCCAGTTCCCGTACTTCCGGGGGGCCGCGGCGGCGATGGCGTGGGACCTGGCGCACACGCCGACCACGGACATTCGCGTACAGGCCTGTGGCGACGCACACCTGCTCAACTTCGGCATCTTCGCCGCCCCCGATCGACGTCTCGTGTTCGACATCAACGACTTCGACGAGACCCTGCCCGCCTCATTCGAGTGGGATGTCAAGCGCCTTGCCGCGAGTGTGCTCGTCGCCGCCCGCGACCACGGTTTTGCGGACGCCCAGGGACGGAGAGCGGCTCGCGTCTCGGCCGCGGCCTACCGCGAGCAGATCGATCGCTTCGCGGGCATGACCTTTCTCGACGTCTGGTACACGCGGATCGACGTCGAGGCGCTGGTGCGGATGTGGGACGCGGTCGAGTCGAGGGCGGACGTGCGCCGGCGCCACCGTTTGATCGAGAAAGCGAAGAGGCGGACGAGCCTCGGGGCTCTCGTGAAGCTCTGTCACCAGGTCGACGGCGAGTACCGGATCAATTCCGCGCCGCCGCTGATCGTCCGCGTGCCGGTGCAGGAGGAACCCGAGGTGAAGGAGGCGCTCCGGGAGGCGATCGCTCGCTATGAGGAGACCCTTCCGGTCGAGCTGCGCGAGGTGGTGAACCGGCATTGGTTCGCCGATTTCGCGCGCAAGGTCGTGGGCGTCGGCTCGGTCGGGACCGAGGCGTTCGTGCTGCTCCTGATCGGGGATGTGCAGGGGGCGCCGCTGTTCCTCCAGGTGAAGGAGGCCCAGGAATCGGTTCTGGCGCCGTACGCGGGCCCGAGCGCCTACGCGCACCAGGGCGAGCGCGTCGTGGCCGGACAGCGCCTGATGCAGGCCGCGGGCGATCCCTTCCTCGGCTGGACGACCGCCGTCGGCTCGGACCGCTCGACGCCCAAGCACTACTACGTCCGCCAGCTGCGGGACATGAAGGGCGATATGGACATCCCCTCGATGAAGCCGCGTCAGCTCGAAAGGTACGCGGCGCTGTGCGGCTGGGCGCTCGCACGCGCACACGCCCGTACCGGCCGCGCCCCGATGATCGCCGGGTACCTCGGCGGCTCAGATCGATTCGAGCGCGCAATCGAGCGCTTCTCCCTCGCCTACGCCGATCAGAACGAAGACGACCACGACCGGCTCTCGCGCGCAGTCTCCGAGGGCGCGCTGCCGACGCTCAGCGAGGCCTGACGGCTTCAGGCGGTTTGGGCCTCCCGCACTAGACGGGGATCAGGTCGTTGGGGTTGAGCACGAACTTCTTGGCCGCGCCCTGGTCGAAATCCTTGTATCCGTCGGGAGCCTCGTCGAGACTGACGACCGTGGCGTTCACCGCCTTGGCGATCTGGACGCGGTCCCCGAGGATGGCGTTCATCAGGCCGCGGTGGTAGCGCATGACCGGGCACTGCCCGGTGGTGATGGTGTGGGACTTGGCCCAGCCGAGACCGATCCGAATCGAGAGCGAACCCTCCTTGGCGGCGTCGTCTGCCGCACCCGGATCGCCGGTGACATAGAGCCCGGGGATTCCCAGGTTGCCGGCCGCCCTCGTCAGCTCCATGATCGAGTTGAGCACGGTGGCCGGCTCCTCGACGGCCGAGCCCTCCTCGCCGTGACCGCGGGCTTCGAAGCCGACCGCGTCGACGGCGCAGTCCACTTCCGGGGCGCCGAGGATCTGCTCGATCTGGTCCTTGGGGTCGCCCTTGGAGACGTCGACGGTCTCGCATCCGAATGAGCGGGCCTGCTCCAAGCGCTCGGGAATGAGGTCGCCGACGATCACGACCCCGGCGCCGAGGAACTGGGCCGAGTGGGCGGCGGCGAGTCCCACCGGGCCCGCTCCGGCGATGTAGACCGTCGAGCCGGAGGTCACACCCGCGCTGACGCAACCGTGGTAGCCGGTGGGGAAGATGTCGCTGAGCATCGTCAGGTCGAGGATCTTCTCCAGCGCCTGCTCCTTGTCCGGGAACTTGAGCAGGTTCCAGTCGGCATACGGGACCATCACGAAGTTGGCCTGGCCGCCGACCCACCCACCCATGTCGACGTAGCCGTACGCCGATCCGGGCCGATCGGGATTCGTGTTGAGACAGACGCCGGTGTCACCCTCCTTGCAGTTCCGGCAGCGGCCGCAGGCGATGTTGAAGGGGACCGAGCAGAGGTCGCCCTCCTTGATGAACTCGACATCGGGCCCGGTCTCGATCACCTCGCCGGTGATCTCGTGCCCCAGGATCAGACCCTCGGGGGCCGTTGTGCGCCCGCGAACCATGTGCTGATCCGAGCCGCAGATGTTGGTGGAGACGATCCTCAGGATCGCCGCGTGCGGCGTCTTCCGGCCGACGTTGTCCGGGTGAACCCCCGGCCCGTCCTTGAGCTCGAAGGTCGGGAAATCGATGCCCTGTATCTCGACCTTCCCCGGCTCGATGTAGGCGACTCCTCTGTTCTCAGCCATCCCGCTCTCCTCCCGTTAGAACGCCGCGACCCCGGCCTCGGCGACCTCGTGGTCCTCATCGACCGATCCGCCGCTGACGCCGACCGCTCCGACCACCTGATCACCCGACATCAGGGGGATTCCTCCCGCGAAAACGATCAGCTGGCCCGCGTTGCTGGCTTCGATTCCATACAGGGGCTGGTTCGGCTGCGCCAGAGGCGCCAGGTCCTTGGTCGCCATGTCGAACGACCGCGCCGTGTATGCCTTGTTCTGGGCGATGTCGATCGAGCCCAGCCAGGCGTTGTCCATCCGGGCGAACGCCGTCAGGTTGTTGCCCTCGTCGACGACTGCGATATTCATCGGGACGCCGATCTCGTCGGCCTTGGCGACCGCCGCATCCACCACTGCCTGAGCGCTGCTCAATGTGACGCTGTCCGCCACTTCGTTCCTCCTTGGTCGGGGATGTCGGGGCCGAAGCTAACCCTCCGCCCGTCGCGTGTCGCCTGGGGGAGGGGGTTGCAGAGGGGTTGCAATCGCGCGCTCGGTCCGGCCGCGCGCCGTCTCGATCGCCGGGACCTCGGACCCCACCAGCAGGGGGCCGGGATAGCTCTCGACCGCCTCGGTCACGTCACCGCGCTGGATCAGGCGCTGGACCGACCCCCAATCCGACTCGAGATCGGCCTCGAAGCGATACGGGTTCGACGCCAGCGCGTCGCCCAGTAGCTGGCGCAGCCGGGAAATCTCGGCCCGCACGGTGATTCGGTTCGACCCGGGTCCGTAGAGCTCGTCCGCGAGCTCCTTGCCGCTCAGCCCCGCCGGTTGCAGCATCAGGAGGACGGCGATCTCGCTGTGGCGGGGTGAGAGCGTCATCGCCTGACCGCCGACCATGATCCGCGCGCGGCGCCGCCCGAGCACCTCCAGGCGCACTCTCGGAGGCCGGCGAGGGACGCCGTGCAACGCGGCGGGGAAGACGATCCGGGCGCCCTCTCGCCCGATCGGCTCGGACGTCACCTCGGTGCCGTCCGCCAGAGTCAGCCTCTCCTCCTCCGGAGGCAGGTCGATCCGGCGCCCGAGCCAGCCACGAGGCGAGGCGGCAAGCACCCGGCCGGTCCGGCTGACGAGCGCGCTACGCAGCCGCGACTCGGCGGCGATGCGGTCGAGGAAGAGCTGACGAAGTCGCTCGTCTCGGTGGGCCTGCTCCGCCGCGAGCTGGTCTTCCACGACCTGGGCCACGGCCCCCACCAGGGGCAGGCTGTGCGGGTGTCCCGAGCGGAATTCCCCGGAGAGGTCGAGGACCCCGAGAATCTCGTGGGTCTCCGGGTCGTGGATCGGTGCGGCGGAGCACGTCCAGCCATGGAGGAGCCGGCTGAAGTGCTCGGCCGAGAAGATCTGGACCGGATGGTCGAGCACAAGTGCCGTGCCGATCGCGTTGGTGCCGACGGCGCCCTCACTGGCGAGATGACCGGGCAGGAACGCCGGCGCCTCCGCGATCTCCAGCGCCCCCGAATGGCCACTCGCCCAGAGCAACACGCCGTTGGCATCGCTCAGCGCGGCGAAGTAGCGCCCTTCCTCGGTCGCGTCCGCCAGCAGGCTCTCGATCGTCGGCAGCAGGTGTGAGATCGGGTTCTGGGCCAGCGCCCGCGCGGTCTCGGCGTCATCGAGCATCCGCGGCGCCGGCCGATCGGGATTGACCCCCGCGGCGGCGGAGCGCTCCCATGACTGGGCGACCACGGCGCGCAGGATCGACGGCGAGTTGCCCTCGGCGAGGGCGAGTTCGTGCGCACGGCGCAGCAGCTTCGCCCAGCGGACAGGATCGACATGAGTGTCGGTGCCTATCCAGGGGCTGCGTGAATTTCTCGCGATTCTCCGGCTTTCGGGACCCATGGCATCCTGGCCCGCCCCTCAAAGCGGAGCCTACCACCGGGTCGAGCACCCCCCTGAGCCCTGCCGTATGCGCCCGCCGGCGGACGCCTGGCTGGCTGACCAGTCTGTTAATTTCCCGTCCGCGCGCCTAGGAGTGAAGCGCGCAATGGAGAGAGGAGAAGGCGGGATGCGTCGAGTCGTGGTTGCCATGGGGGCAGTGCTTCTGATGCTGGCTGCGTGCGCCGACGCGCTCGCGAAGGAACCGAAGGACCCGACGATCATCGCCCGCAACATCCTGCCGTCGGGTCAGTACGGGACGCCGAACCCGAACGCCGCCGTGCAGGCGAACATGTACAACGCGCTCACCCCTCTCTTCGATCAAGTCACGTCGAACGACCTCTTCACGGACTTCAAGTCGGAAAAGCTCTCGGTGGACACCGACGGGCCGACGACGCAGGAGCCGGTTCCCTTCCCCGGAGTCACGCTGCTCCGCGACCGCTTCAACGTCCCCCACGTCTACGCGAACACGCGCCAGGCCGGCATCCAGACGGCCGGGTGGATCCTCGCGGAGGATCGGGGCCTGCTGCTCGAGCAGGCGAGATACAACTCGCGTGTCGCGGTCGTCGACGCCCCCGGGCTGAGCGCCATCGACCTCACCGCCG
>DASTAI010000432.1:0-7267 GCA_035712865.1 Solirubrobacterales bacterium | reverse complement strand
CCTGAACGCGTCGATCGACGGGGACGAGATCGTCTACCACGACGACGTCAACCTCGGGATCGCCGTGGCGCTGGACTCCGGTCTGATCGTGCCGGTGATCCGGCACGCCCAGCGGCTCAGCCTCGAGGGGCTGGCGAGCGAGATCGGGCGGCTGGCCCAGAAGGCACGAAGCGGAGAGCTCGAGCCGAACGACGTCGCCGGGGGCACGTTCACCATCACCAACCCCGGCCAGTTCGGCGCGGTGCTGGCGACGCCGATCATCAACCAGCCGCAGGTCGCCATTCTCGACCTGGAGGCCGTCGTCAAGCGGCCGGTGGTGATCGATGACGAATCCGAGGCGATCGCGGTTCGTCCGATGACCAACCTCTGCATGTCGTGGGATCACCGTGCACTCGACGGTGCGGAGGCGGCGCGCTTCCTGTCCGGTGTCAAGGACCGCCTCGAGGGGTGGGAGCGATGAACCTGCTGGCGCACGAAGAAGTCGTCGTTCGGCGCGGTCGCCGAAGCGGCATCTACATCGTGGTGTCGGTCCACTCGACCGCCCTCGGGCCGTCCCTCGGCGGACTGCGCCTCTGGCGGTACGGCGCCCTGGGCGACGCGATCGCCGATGGCCTTCGCCTCTCGGAGGCGATGACCTACAAGGCGGCGGCCGCGGGTCTGGACCTGGGGGGCGGCAAAGCGGTCATCTGCGTCCCCCCCGGGCGGGAGCTGCCGGCGGACGATCGGCGCGACCTGATGCTCGACGTGGGCGACATCGTCCAGTTGCTCGAGGGGCGATACGTGACCGCGGAAGACGTCGGCACGGGCACGGAAGACATGGTCGTCATTCGCGAGCGCACCGAGTACGTCGCCGGCCTTCCCATTGACTCCGGCGGGTCCGGAGATCCGAGTCCGATCACGGCACGCGGCGTTGAGTCCGCGATCCGAGCGAGCTGTGAGCACCGCTACGGAACGGACGACCTGGCGGGTCGCCGCGTGGCCGTGGTCGGTCTGGGACACGTCGGCTCCCGCCTGGCGGAACGGCTCTCCTCGGAAGGGGCCGAGCTGTCGCTCTCCGACATCGATCCCGGCAAACGCGAGGTCGCCGAGGCGCTCGGCGCCAGGTGGCTGGATCCAGCCGAAGCGGTGACGGCCGAGTGTGAGCTGCTCGCGCCGTGCGCGCTCGGAGGGACAATCGACAGCGACAACGTGAAGCGGCTGCGCTGCGAGATCGTCTGCGGCGCGGCCAACAACGTGCTGGCGGAGCGATCGCTGGCGGAAACCCTGGCCGAGCGGGAAATCCTCTACGCCCCGGATTTCATCGCCAACGCCGGCGGTCTGATCAACGTCTACAGCGAGGTTCACTCACTCGACCGGAAGCGGATCGACTCGCTGGTCGACGGAATCAGAGATGCGCTCGCTCGCGTCTTCGAGGCCGCCGAGGCGCGATCGGTGACCCCGCTCGCCGCCGCCAGGGCTCTCGCCGAGGAGCGGCTCGATGCGGCTGCAGAGGGCGCGCTGCCGGCGCCTGTGACGGGTGTCTAGGCTCGCACGCCCCCGCGCGGCCGGAACTGACTGATGCGCGACACTGTGGACATGGACCGGGTTCTTGTCGTGCGCTGCGGACAGGTCCCCTACGACGAGGCCAGGAGCGCGCAGAAGAGGATCGAGGCGGCGCGGCTGGCCGGCGAGGTGCCGGACGTGCTGCTCCTGCTCGAGCACCCGCCGGTGTACACGAAGGGACGCCGCACGGAGCCGGGCGAGCTCGGGATGGGCGAGGACTGGTACCGGCTCCAGGGGATCGAGGTCTGCGAGACGGATCGCGGCGGGCGGGTCACCTACCACGGTCCCGGACAGCTCGTCGGCTACCCCATCGTCTCGCTGAAGCCCTACGGCGACAACGTGCGCGAATACGTCCGGCGCCTGGAGCGATTGATGATCGAGTCGCTGGCGAGGTTCGGCGTCGAGTCCGAGACGATCGACGACCTGACCGGCGTCTGGGTCGGCGGCCGCCCACCGGAAGGCCGCAAGATCGGCTCGATCGGCGTCCACTTGAACCGCGGGGTGACCACTCACGGATTCGCGGTCAACGTCAACAACGACCTCCAACCCTTCGAGTGGATCATCCCCTGCGGGATCGAAGGCGTGCGAATGACCTCGCTCACCCGTGAGCTCGGCGACCAACATGAAACGGGTGGCGCTTTCGCGCCCCCTCGCACAATGAACTCCTACATGGACGTGGTGACGGAGCTCTTCGGCCGGATCTTCGAGCGCGAGACGGTCGCGTCGGACCGCGCCTTGGCCGAGTTGGCGGGCGGGGCGGCCCCGGTACGGTAGGGACGATGCCCTCGGACACCGAAATCGCCGAGAGACTCCACGTCACCCGGTCCCGCAGCAATCCGGGCGGGAAGGCGCAGGACGAGGAGGGCAAGGTCGCTTTCCGCTCGCGCAAGCCTCCCTGGCTCAAGGTCCCTGCCCCAGGCGGTCCGACCTACCGCCGGCTGAAGAAGGCGATCGAGGGCGACAACCTCCACACCGTCTGCCAGGAAGCGAACTGCCCGAACGTCGGTGAGTGCTGGGAGCGGGGCACGGCCACCTTCATGATCCTGGGTGACGTCTGCACCCGCCGCTGCGGCTTCTGCAACGTTCAGACCGGCAAGCCGACGTGGCATGACCCGCTGGAGCCGCTCCGGGTCGCCAACCAGGTGAAGCGGATGGGCCTGCGACACGCCGTGATCACCTCCGTCGATCGAGACGACCTCCCCGACTACGGGGCGAGCGCGTTCGTCGGCGTGATCCGCTCGATCCGGCGGCTGGCGCCGGGTTGCAAGGTCGAGGTGCTCACACCCGACTTCCGCGGCCAGGAGATGCCGCTCGCCAAGGTCATCGCTGAGCGCCCCGACGTCTTCAACCACAACGTCGAGACCGTCCCGCGCCTGTACCCGATCGCAAGGCGAGGCTCGGACTTCATGCGCTCGGCTCGGGTCCTGCGGATGTCCAAGGAGATGGCCGGCGACGAGGTCGTGACCAAGTCGGGCCTCATGGTCGGGCTGGGCGAGGAGTTCGACGAGATGGTCGAGACGTTCGGGATCCTGCGCGAGCACGGCGTCCAGGTCCTGACGGTCGGCCAGTACCTCCGGCCGACCGAGAAGCACCTGCCGGTCGACCGCTACTGGCACCCGGATGAGTTCGCCGCCCTGGAGAAGGCCGCCTACGAGATCGGCTTCGAGTCGGTCGCCTCCGGCCCGCTGGTGCGGAGCTCGTATCACGCGGATGAGCAACTGCCCGCCGCGGCCTCCACCCTTTAACCCCGCGCACCTTTCCCTGCAGGAGCGTGTTTCGGAGGTTCGTAGCCTCGCCCCATGCGTTCTCGCCAACGCAGAGCCCTCGTCGTCCTCGTTTCGGCAGCCGTCGCGGTCGGCCTCGCCGCGGGTCCCCTGAGCGGCGGAGCGGTGTCGCAGACCACCGGCGACGCGCCGGCGGCCAAGAACCCGCTCGCGGGCGATGGCATGTGGATCTGGTACCTGAGCAAGTCATCGCACGGCAAGCTCGGTGCAATCGCCAAGAAGGCGCACGCCAACGGCATCGAGACGGTCCTGATCAAGTCGGGCGACGGCACCGGCTACTGGAGCCAGTTCTCGCCGTCCGTGGTCAGCCGGCTGCACGCTCGGGGCCTTCGCGTGTGCGCGTGGCAGTTCATCTACGGCAGCAAGCCCGGCAACGAGGCGAAGGTGGGCGCCGCCGCCGTCGCCAACGGCGCCGACTGCCTCGTCCTCGACGTCGAGGGGCAGTACGAGGGCAAGTACCCGCAGGCGTCCTACTTCATGTCGAGCCTGCGCTCGCGGATCGGACCGGATTACCCGCTCGGTCTCGCGAGCTTCCCCTACGTCGATTACCACCCCGCGCTCCCCTTCTCGGTCTTCCTCGGCCCGAACGGTGCCCAGTACAACCTTCCCCAGCTCTATTGGAAGGACATCGGCACCACCGTCGACACGGGCTACACCCACACCTGGGTGTGGAACCGGATCTACCAGCGGCCGATCCTGCCTCTGGGCCAGGTGTACAACAGACCGAAGGCGGGACAGATCAAGCGGTTCCGGGCGCTGGCCATCTCCCACGGGTTCCAGGGGGTGAGCTGGTGGTCCTGGCAGTCGGCGGGCAAGCGCCAGTGGCAGGCGCTCCGCACCCCGGTCGGACCGGCGAGCGCCACGCCCTATCCGAGCTATCCGTTCCTGCGCCTCGGCTCGAAGGGCGACTTCGTTGCCTGGGCTCAGCAGCTGCTCGCGGGAGCCGGCATGGCAGTGCCGATCACCGGCTACTACCAGGCGTCGACCCGCTCCGCCGTCTACGCCTTCCAGGCGGCCAATGCCCTGCCCCAGACGGGAAACCTCGACGTTCCCACCTGGAACGTGCTGAGCCAGAGCAAGGCCCTGCCGGTCACCTGGACCAAGAGCGGCGCGGTTGCGTCCCGGTCGGGCGGACGACTGACCCTGTCGTCGCCTCGTTCGGCGAAGCTGCCATCCGTGCGGGACGAGATTCCCCCGCCGGCGAAGCGCGTCGGCTAGCTGCAGGCCGTCCTCCGGGTCGCGACTAGTGTTCGCGCCCCGTGATCCCCCTCAAGGACGACAACCCGACGTCGCGGTTCCCGGTCGTGACGGTGGCGCTGATCGTGGTCTGCGTCGCGGTCTTCATCTGGCAGCTCAACTTCCCGACCGACCCGAAGCTCGACCAGGTCGGGTTCGGTCATATCGATCAGAGCTCCCTCGACTACGGCGCGATTCCGTACCGGATCACGCACGCGGACGACCGGGACTGCGCGGTCGGGGCGGTCGCCGCCTCGCAGGGCCAGTTCGAGGCTGGAGTGGTGTGCCCCGGCACGAAGGACTACGACCAGGCGGTCGCGATCGGGCAGCAGAACCCCGACGCCCAGCCGATCCCGATCAACCAGGCCGCCTGGTGGGTGACCCTCTTCACCTCGATGTTCATGCACGGCGGCTTCCTGCACATCGCGGGGAACATGCTCTTCCTCTGGGTCTTCGGCAACAACATCGAGGACCGGCTGGGGCGCGTGAAGTTCCTGCTCTTCTACCTGCTGGCGGGGTTGATCGCCGTCTACACGCAGGCCCTGATCGACTCCTCGTCGACGGCCCCGACGATCGGGGCGAGCGGCGCGATCGCGGGCGTGCTCGGGGCCTATGCGCTCCTCTATCCGCGGGCCCGGGTCCTGACCCTGATCTTCATCATCTTCTTCGTCACACTCGTCGAGATTCCGGCGCTGATCCTGCTCGCGATCTGGTTCATCCTCCAGTTCATTCCGGCGCTCGGGCAGGTGGCTGTGGAGACGGGAGGTGGCGAGGGCGTCGCCTACTTCGCCCACGTCGGCGGCTTCGTCTTCGGACTGGCCGTCGCCGCGGTCATCCTTACGGTCAGCGGCCGCCGGGACTCCGAACGGCCGGCGCGATTACCGGCCCACTAGCCGCGCCCACGAGCGAAATTGGACCCTGACCTCAGGAACGCGCTGCTCCTGCTCGGCCTGATCTTCTGTGGCTTCTTCGCGGTGATCACGGCCTACGTGATCGTCGACACGGGCCTTCGCCTTCGGACCTATGGCGACATCGGGGCGATCGTTCTCTACGGCGTCTCGCTGCTGATCATCGGCCTGATCGCGGCCGGCTTGATCGGTGCCCTGCGAAACCCGCCCGATGATTAAGCGCGCGGCCGCAATCGGAGGGCTGGTGCTCACCGTGGCCCTCGCCGCGATCCTCGTCATCGCGATCTGGCCGCAGAGCGCGGGGAACGTCGACACGCTGTCGCCGGAGCGGCAACGGGCTCCCTCCGGAGAACCCGGAGGGGATGGGACCAGGAGCGGGCAAACGACGGGCTCCAGTCAGTCGGTGGGAACGTTCGCGGCCAAGCTGCCGACGGCCGAGCACCCGGGCGACGCCCGCTTCGAGCTCGAGCCCGCGAGCGAGCCGCTCCCGGTTCGCTACCGGTTCAAGCATCCGCCTGTCGCGGGGATCCTCTTCGACGTGAACAGCGGACAGGTCCTCTGGCAACGGAACCCGGGGCTGGAGCGCCCGATTGCCAGCCTGACGAAGATGATGACCGCGCTGATGGTGGCGCGGGAGGATTCGCCGGACGAGCGGGTCAGGGTGAGCCGGAATGCGGCTCATACCCAGGGCTCCGCCACGGGCCTGCTGCCCCAGGGACGGAAGGTCCCGTTGGAGGCACTGCTGAAGGCGCTGGTCCTGATCTCCGCGAACGACGCGGCTGTGGCGCTCGCCGAGCACAGCGGCGGAAACGTGCCCCACTTCGTCAAGGAGATGAACGCCACGGCTGAGGCGATGGGACTCCACTGCACGCACTTCACTACGCCCAACGGGCTGCGGGACAGGGGCAACTACTCCTGCCCGCGCGACCTTGCCGACCTGGCACGAGCCGACCTCGCCAACAAGCGGCTCGGGCCG
Source organism: Solirubrobacterales bacterium (assembly GCA_035712865.1). GTDB lineage: Bacteria > Actinomycetota > Thermoleophilia > Solirubrobacterales > 70-9 > DASUPK01. The sequence continues at coordinate 821 of DASTAI010000432.1, read as the reverse complement.
ATCGTTCAGACGCGCTGGGCGAAACCGCGGTTTCCGATCAAAGGCAAGCGCCTCTACCTCACGAACAATCACTACTTCCTCCAGCACGGAATCGGCGTTCCGGGGGCGGAGGTCACGGGCGTGAAGACCGGCTTCACCGACGCGGCGGGGAGCTGTTACGTCACCACGGCTCGACTCGGCAGCCGCCATCTGGGGCTGGTGCTGCTGCACTCCCCAAGCCCGCTCACCCAGGTGCCCGCGCTGCTGCGGGCGGGCTTCGTCGCGGTCGGCGCCATCGCCCCGACGGTGCCCGCGCCGCCGGTGGCTGCGCCGCCCGCCGGGTAGACCTCTCGCGGTGCGGGCGCGCCTCCCAAGCACGCCGACTCTGATTGGCCTCGGGCTCTGCGCAGCGATTCTGGCGTTCGCGGCGGGCGACCTGGTTCACACCGAGTCGACGTTGCCCGATGCCGCGGCCGGCTGCCGTAAGTCCGACGCGAGCTGCCGTGAGGTAGCGCTGCGCGACCAGCTGGCGAGGGATCGTGCCGCCGAGCCGCTGCAGGACCGCTACGACACTCGCGCCTGGGTCTACTCCTTCGGAATCCTGGCGATCGCGGCGCTCACCGTCGCCTACCGGCTGCGCACCACATCGCGGCGGGAATGGCCGCGGATCTTCACCAACCTCGGGGTGACCGGCGTCTGGCTGGGAATCGCGGCCGTCCTCCTCCTCCTCGCAACGGATGGCAGCTCGGTCGCACCCCCACCCGCGCCGCTGCTGATGATTCCCGTGATCATGCTGGTGGCGGCGGCGGCCGGCACGCTTACCGGACGGGCCGAGGGCTGGG
>DASTAI010000431.1:0-4347 GCA_035712865.1 Solirubrobacterales bacterium | reverse complement strand
GTCACCGTCGACAACGCTCCGCCGTCGCGGTGGAAGTCGGCGAGTCGGCCGAGGTCGATGTCGGCGACCCCGTCCGCGTAGGTCAGCGAGAAGGGCCCTTTGCCGAGCGCGTCCTCCGCGAGCTTGATCCGGCCCCCTGTCGGTGTCTCGAGGCCGGTGTCCAGGGTCTGGACCGAGACGCCGTCCGGCCACTGGCTCCGAGCCGCCCAGTCCGCGATCAACTCGCCCTTGTAGCCGGTCAGCAGCAGGAAGCGGGAGAAGCCCTGAGCGGCATAGATGGACATCACGTGCCAGAGGATCGGCCGCCCGCCGATCTCGACCAGCGCCTTCGGGATCGACTCGGTCTGCTCGCGCAGGCGGGTTCCCCGCCCACCACAGAGGATCACCACAGGTTCCAGGGTCGCCACCGCAGGCGGGACCCTAGGCGATTCGCAGCGAGTTAATCATCGGTTGCGATAATCCACAGCGGCAGTGGATCCATCGCGGAAACGAAAGATTCGGCTGGTCATAGCCCTGTCCGCCGCGGTCCTGCTGGCGGCCGGGCTGGTCTACACCTCGTTCAGCGCTTCGACCGAGGCGAAGGAGCCCTCCCAGCTGCTCCAGGCCGACCCGTCGGGCACCTACGAGCTGACCGGCCAGGTCGTCCCGGGCTCGATCCAGCACGCGGGCGATGAGCTCAACTTCAAGATCTCGGACCGCGACGGCACGGACCCGATCCCGGTGTCCTACACGGGCGAGGTCCCGGATCCATTCCGCGACGGGCGCGAGGTGATCGTCACCGGCAAGCTGCAGGACGGCACCTTCGTCGGAGAGCGGGACAGCCTGGTCACGAAGTGCCCGTCGAAGTTCACGACGACCACGCCGGGGCAGTCCAGCTGACCATCTTCGGTTCCGCACTGCTGGCCGCTGCGCTGCTCGCCGCTCTCTATGCGGCCGGGGCGGGCGTTTATGGCGGACGCACCGGCGATCGGCGCTGGGTCGAGTCGGCACGGCGGGCGGTCTACGCGATGGCGGCACTGCTCACCCTCGCGGTGGTGATCATCGAGGTCGCGTTCCTCCGCGACGACTTCGGCTTCGCGCTGGTGGCGGACCACTCATCGACGACCACGCCGACCTTCTACAAGCTGACCGCGATGTGGTCGAGCCAGGAGGGCTCGCTGCTGCTCTGGGCCTGGGTGCTCTCACTCACGTCGAGCGCGGTGCTCTTCATCACCCGCAACCGCCACCGCGAGATCGTGCCCTGGGCGACGGCGGTGCTCGCGGGCATCGGTGCCTTCTTCGTCGGGCTGATGATCTTCAAGGCGCAGCCGTTCGCCCACCTCGATCCGGCGCCGGCCGAAGGCGCCGGACTGACGCCGTTGCTCCGCAACCCCTACATGGCGGTCCATCCTCCGATGCTCTACTCGGGGTACGTCTTCTGGTCGATCCCATTCGCCTTCTGCGTCGGTGCGCTGATCGCGCGCCGCCTGGACGCGAGCTGGATCAGGACCACGCGCAACTTCGCGCTCTGCGCCTGGACCTTCCTCGGCATCGGGCTGCTGCTCGGATCTCGCTGGTCCTACGAGGAGCTCGGCTGGGGCGGTTACTGGGGCTGGGACCCGGTGGAGAACGCGGCGCTCATGCCCTGGCTCGTGGGCACGGCCTTCCTGCACTCCGTGATGGTCCAGGAGAAGCGGGGGATGCTGAAGGTCTGGAACGTCAGCCTGATCTGCGGCACCTTCTCGCTCTGCCTGCTCGGTACGTTCCTCGTCCGCTCGGGGGTCCTGCAGTCGATCCACGCCTTCGGCGCCTCGACGGTCGGCGGTCCGCTGCTCGGGCTGATCGCGGTCGTCGCCGTCGGCTCGACCCTGCTGATCGTCTCGAGACTCGATCAGCTGCGGCCGGAGCGCCGGATCGACTCGCTGCTCTCGCGGGAGTCGATCTTCCTCGTCAACAACCTGCTGCTCGTCGGGCTCGCCGCGGTGATCTTCTGGGGCACGTTCTTCCCGCTGATCTCCGAGTTCTTCACCGGCGAGAAGCACTCTCTCGCGGCCCCCTGGTTCAACCGCTACGTGACGCCGATCGGCGTCCTCCTCGTTCTCTTCACCGGCATCGGGCCGCTGCTGGCCTGGGGCAGATTGAGCGCGAGCGCAGCCCGCCGCCTGCTGCTCGTGCCGAGCCTCGCCGCCCTCGTGACGATCGTTGTGCTGCTGGCGGTGACCGATGCCGGGAGCCACCCGTGGGCGCTCTTCGTCTTCGCCTTCGCGGCGTTCACGCTGGCGGCGCTGGCAGGCGAGTTCTGGCGGGCGGGCGCAACGCGGCGATCCCTGACCGGGGAGTCGCCACCCCGCGCACTCGTGGAGGCCGTGGGGAGGAACCGCCGTCGCTACGGCGGCTACATCGTGCACGCCGGGATAGCGCTGACGCTGATCGGGATCGCCGCCTCCTCCAGCTTCCAGACCAATCGGGACCTCCGCCTCCAGGTCGGGAAGAGCGCCGACGTCGGCGACTACACGATCCACTACGACAGGCTCACCTCCGACCCGGATCCGGAGCGGCTCTCCTTCGTCTCGCACCTCTCGATCAGCCGCGACGGGAAGAGCATCGGCACACTCGCCCCGGCGCGCAACTACTACCCGACAGACGACCCGAGCGCGGGTCCGATCGGGCGCTATTTCATGGGCGAATCGACCAGCGAGGTCGGCCTGCGCACTCGCGCCGGCGGCGATCTCTGGACGGCCTTCCAGCCGGATCTCTCGGTGCTCAATCCCGACATCAAGCGCGGCAACGACCAGCTCGCAAACCTGCCGCCAGCAGCCCAGGAGTTCGCGATCCTGGCGCTCGTCCAGCACTACATCCAGAACCCGCCCCCCGCCACCTTCCGCGTCATCCTCAACCCGCTGGTCGGCTGGATCTGGATCGGCGCCCTGATCGCCCTGGCCGGCGCCGTGATGGCGGGCTGGCCCGCGCTGGAGTCGCGCCGCCGCCTCGAGGCCGCCTACAGGGCTCGCCTCGGCCGGGAGCTGGGAACGGCAACCGAGTCGAGCTAGAGAGTGAGCGCCCGGGGGGCGCCTCGGTCCTAGCCTGCGATACCGATGGAGTTCTTCCTCGCCCTGGTCATCGTCGTGCTCGTCGCCTGGTTCGTGACGGCTCCGATCCGCAATCGCGAGCCGGCCGCGAGCGACGACGACCCGGCGGTCGCCGAGCTCGCCGACCTCGAGGCACGGAAGGCGGCCAAGTACCGCCAGATCCGCGACGCCGAGACCGACCGCGCCTCAGGCAAGCTCACCGAGGAGGACTACCGGCGGCTCGACCGCGAGTTGCGGGCCGAGGCGATCGACATCCTGAAGCGGATCGACCGCCTGCAGCAATCACCCGGCCACTGATCCCTACACTTCCGCTCCATGGCAACCGTGCTCAGCGTGATCGAGGTCATCTTCTCGGTGGTCCTGATCTTCCTCGTGCTCCTGCACTCCGGCAAGGACGCGGGGCTCTCCGGCGCCTTCGGCATCGGCGGCGGCGGCAGCTCCTTCGGGGGAGGTTCGCTCGTGGAGCGCAACCTGACCAGGTGGACCATCTTCTTCGGGGTCCTCTGGGCCCTGAACGCGCTCGTCATCATCAACCTCTAGGGCGTTGATGCGGCTGCGAGCCGCCACACTCGCGGTCGTCTTCCTGATTGCCGTCCCGGGCTGCGGTGGTGGCGACGGCGACGGTGCCAAGAGCTCCCCGCAGCTCCCTCGGGCCGGGGGCGGCGGCACGCTGACCTACGCGCTCCCGAGCCTTCCCCGCAGGCTCGATCCCCTGGCGGCGAAGGGTCGCTTCGCCCAGACGGTGACCCGGCAGATCTACGAGCCGCTGATCGCGCAGCTCAGCGGCCCGTATGGGCAGGCCCCAACACAGCCGGGACTGGTCGAGGACGTGCGCCCCTCGGCCAAGAGGAGCATCTGGACCCTCGACCTGCGCCCGGGCGTCCGCTTCCAGGACGGGACGCCCTTCAACGCCGCGGCGGTGCTGGCGAACTCGAGGCGCTGGCAGAGCGATCCGCGGGGGCAGGCCCTGCTCCCTGATCTGTTCGCCGTGGATGCGCCGACGCCGGAGGAGGTTCGCTTCCTGCTCGACCAGCCGGTCAGGAACCTGCCGCAACTGCTCGCTTCGCCGCGCCTCGGGATCGTCTCCCCCCAGGCGCTGGAGCCGCAGAGCGGTCAGGCGGCCCGCTTCGTCCCCGACGCCCGCAACTCCGGGACCGGCGCCTTCCAGGCGGGCTCCAGCGGGCCCGCCCGTCTCGAGCTCTTGCGGTTCGCGGGTTGGTGGGGGAGCCCGATGGGCCTCGGCCCGGCCCTCGACGGGGTCACCTTCGTCGTCGCCCCG
>DASTAI010000430.1:0-11963 GCA_035712865.1 Solirubrobacterales bacterium | reverse complement strand
GAGCAAGACCGCCCGGATAGAACGCTTACTTCGCATCCAACCACTCCCTTCGTGGCTCACTTCCGGGGACCGAACGGCCCCCGGGCGCTAGCTCTTCAACACCCGACCCTATCCGGTGGAGCGGTGGCGGGCCTACCAGTGGACGCCGCGCATCAGGTAGGCGAAGGCGACACCCTCCGTGGAGAGTTCCTCCTCCTTCTTCTCCTTGCCCGGCTTGCCGTCCTCCTTCGGCTTGCCCTTCGCGGCACTCGAGTCCGGGAAGAGCTTGTAGGCCGTGTTGAGGATCGCGTCCGAGGCCTTCGGCGCGACGTTGTAGAGCAGCTCGCCGAAGTTGCCGAGCCGGGTGGCGACCTTCTTGGGCTTGGTGATCATCGCCCTGGTGATCATGTCGGCGGCCTCGTCCGGCGTGATCGTCGGGAAGGCGTCGTACATCTTGGTCGGGGCGATCATCGGCGTCCGCACCAGCGGCATGTGGATCGTCGTGATGTGGACGCCGTCGTCGACCACCTCGGAGGCGACGCAGCGCGACCACGCGTCGAGCGCTGCCTTCGAGGCGACGTAGGCGGAGAACCGCGGGGTGTTGGTCTGCACCCCGATTGAGCTGATGTTGATCACGTGCCCGCCCTTGCGGCCGTTCCTCCGCTTGCGCATCTCCGGCAACAGGCTGAGGATGAGCCGCAGGGCCCCGAAGTAGTTGAGCTGCATCGTCCGCTCGAAGTCGTGGAAGCGGTCGTAGGAGAGCTCGACCGAGCGGCGGATCGACCGGCCGGCGTTGTTGACCAGGACGTCGACGCGGCCATGCTCGGCGAGCACCTCGTTCGCCATCCGCTCGACGTCGTCGATGTCAGAGAGGTCTGCCTGATGGATGAAGGCCGTGCCGCCGGCCTCCTCGATCTCGTCCCTGGTCTCCTCGAGCTTCTCGGGCGTCCGCGCCACGAGCAGGACCTTGGCGCCGGCCTCACCGCATTTGATCGCGGCCGCCCTGCCGATGCCCGATGAGGCGCCGGTGATCAGCACCGTCTTGCCTCCGATGGCGCCGGAGAGCGAGCGATCCTTGAACAGGTCCGGGTCGAGATTTCGCTCCCAGTAGTCCCAGAGCTTGTCCGCGTAGCTCGGCAGCGGCGGCACCGAGATGCCCGTGCCCTCGAGCGCCGTCTGCGTCTTGGTCGAGTCGAAGTCGGTGGGATAGTTGATGTAGACGAGCACCGAGCGGGGGATGCCGAGGTCCGCGAGCACCTGGTCCGTGATCCGCTTGACCGGCGGCAGCATCGTCAGCCCGTTGCGGACCTGCTTCGGGATGAAGTCGAACATCCGGGAGTCGATCCGCATCGCCGCCTCCGGCGCGTGCGCCGCCTTCGCGAACACGTTGATCACCTGGCCGGCGCTGAGCGGCTTCGGGTCGGTCAGGTGGAAGGCCTGCCCGTCGAAGCCGTCGATGTGGGCGATGTGGTCCATCGCCTTGGCGACGAAGTCGACCGGGACGAGGTTGATCTTGCGGCCCTCGATCCCGATGCCCGGGAACCATTGGGGCACGGCGGCGCGCGCGCGCTGCAGCAGCTTGAAGAAGTAGTAGGGGCCGTCGATCTTGTCCATCTCGCCGGTCTCTGAGTTGCCGACGACGATCCCGGGCCGGTAGACGCGCCAGGGAACCTGGGACTCCTCCCGGACCACCGCCTCCGACTCGTGCTTCGTCTGGAAGTAGGGGTGGTTGTCGAGCTTCTCGGCCTCGTCGAACATGTCCTCGGTGAAGGTGCCCTCGTAGAGGCCGGCCGCCGCAATCGAGCTGACCATGTGGAAGCGCTTGGCGTCGAGGGCCTCCGCCAGCTGCAGGGCGTGGCGGGTCCCCTCGACGTTGGCGATACGCTGGCTCTCGGCGTCGGCCGTCATGTCGTAGATCGCCGCCAGGTGGAAGAAGTGGTCGATCTCGCCGCGCAGCTCCTCGATCTGATCACCGCAGCCGAGGTTCTCCTGGGAGAGATCGCCGATCACCGGGACGATCCTGCCCTCCTCGGCGCCCCAGCGACTCCGGAGCTCCTCGAGGCGGCCGCGGGAGCCTTCGCGCACCAGCACGTAGATCGTTCCTTCGCGCTCGAGCAGCTGCTCGACTAGGTTGCGTCCGATGAACCCGGTCGCGCCGGTCACGAAGTAGCTCATCTCACCTCTCCCCTCGGTTCCACGCTCAGAGCGGAACTTACACCGCACGCGGCCTCAGCCGCTCGGGGGTTATGCCGGCGAAGTCCGAGCGCAATAATCACTGCGTGGGGATCTTCTACGACCCGGCCAGCAACCCAGGCCCCGAACGGGACGAGCGGCTGAGCGCCGCCGCCGGGCGCGTTGAATTGCGCCCCGCGGAAAGGGCGGCTTGGCTCGGGAGCCGTTCGCTTGCCTGCCCGGCCTGTGACATGCCGATCGCGATTTCCGCGCCGGTCGGCTTCTCGGACGAGATCGCGTGCGCCTTCTGCGAGACGACCGCGCCGACCCGGGAGTTCATCCGCGAGCAGGGCTGGCCGGCGGTGGACCTGATCGCGCGCATTGGGTAGGTACGAGGGCGCGCGTAGGCCCGACCCGTCTTACGGCGAAGCCGTTCATCCAAAGCCGCCTAGGGAACGTCATACAGTTAGTAAGGGGAATGGCCACTAAGCAGACGGTCCAGCTTCTGATGCCCGAGATGGGTGAGTCGGTGACCGAGGGCACCGTGCTCGAGTGGCATGTCTCGGAGGGGGATTCGGTCGACGAGGGGCAGACGATGGTGGAGGTCTCGACCGACAAGGTCGACGCCGAGGTCCCGGCCCCAGCCGCCGGAACCGTCACCAAGATCCTCGTCGGGGTCGACGAGGAGGTCGACGTCGGCAAGGCGCTCGCGGAGATCGACACGAACGGCGGCCCTCCGGAGGCGAGCGAGGACTCCGAGCCCGAGGCGGCCGAGGAATCCGCCGGCGAGGCGAGCGCAGAGACGAACGGCGCGGGCGCGGAGACTGACAGCTCGGAGAAGGCCACCACCGACGACGCTTCGGTCTCCGCGGGCAAGGAGCTCGAGGGCGGCGGGCTGGAGATCGTCATGCCCGAGATGGGCGAGTCGGTGACCGAGGGAACAGTGCTCGAATGGCACGTCTCCGAGGGTGACCAGGTCGCCGAGGGCGACACGGTCGTCGAGGTCTCAACCGACAAGGTCGACGCCGAGGTCCCCGCCCCCGCCTCCGGCACGATCGCGAAGATCCTGGTCGGCCCCGACGAGACCGTGGAGGTCGGCAAGCCGCTCGCCGAGATGATCAAGGGTGAGGCGCCTTCCGGCGACGGCGCGGGGGAGTCCGCCAAGGAGGAACCGGCAACGAAAGCCGCCGTGGACACGGAGGAGATCGACGGCGCGAACGCCACCCCGGTCGCCCGCCGGGCCGCGCAGGCGAACGGCGTCGATCTGAAGAGCGTCAAGGGAACCGGGGCTGGAGGCAAGATCACGAAGGCCGACGTCCTGAATGGCGAGGGCAACGGCGCCGCTCCGGCGACTGCCGTGGGAGAGACGAGGCCGCTCCGCGGCCCGGCGGCGACCCTCGCGCGGGCGATGGACGACAGCCGCTCGATTCCGACCGCGACCTCGTTCCGCGAGCTCGCGGTGGACACCCTGGACGCGAAGCGCAAGGCGCTCAACGCAGTGCTCAAGGAGCGCGGCATGAAGGTCAGCTTCACCCACCTGATCGCGTGGGCGATCGTCAAGGCGGCGCAGGATTGGCCGGTGATGGCGCGCCACTTCGAGGAGATCGACGGCAAGCCCAACGTGGTGGAGCCGGGCGGGGTCAACCTCGGGATCGCCGTAGACGTCGAGCGCAAGGGCCAGCGCTCCCTGCTCGTTCCCTGCATCAAGGGAGCGGACGGGCTCGACTTCTCGGGCTTTCACTCCTATTACGAGGAACTGATCACCAAGACGCGGGAGAACAAGCTCACGGCCGACGACTTCCAGGGCACGAACATCAGCCTCACCAACCCCGGCGGCCTCGGGACGGTCGCCTCGGTGCCCCGCCTGACGACGGGCCAGGGGACGATCATCGCCGCCGGGTCACTCGCCTACCCGGTCGAGTGGCGCCACGCGCCTCCGGAGAAGATCAAGGCGCTCGGCGTCTCGAAGGTCATGACCATGACCTCGACCTACGACCACCGCGTCATTCAGGGCGCGGAGTCGGGTTCGTTCCTGCGCCGGATCGAGGAGCTGCTGCAGGGCGAGGACGGCTTCTACGAGTCGGTGGCCAACGACCTCGGCATCGATGCGGGGCCGATCACCGCAGCGCACCCGGCGGCGGCCTCTTCCCCGGCGCTCGCGGCGGCCGGCGCTCCGAGCCCGGCGAGCGCGCCGGCGAAGCCCAGCACCGAGCTGCTCCAGGCCGTCCAGGCCGGAACCTCGCTGCTCAAGGCGTATCGGACCCACGGCCACCTGGCCGCGCGACTCGACCCGCTCGGGTCCGAGCCGAAGGGCGACCCGGCGCTCCAGCCCGAGAACGTCAACCTGACCCCCGAGCTGATGTCGCAGATCCCGGCGGAGATCCTGCGGATCGGTGTCGAGGGAGAGACGCTGCTCGATGCGCTGCCCCGCATGCGCGAGGCCTACTGCGGGACGATCGCGTACCAGATCGAGCATCTCTCCTCGCACCAGCAGCGCATGTGGCTGCGGGACATGATCGAGACCGGCTGGCACCGCAAGCCGCTCGATCCGGATGAGAAGCACGAGCTGCTCAACGAGCTGATTCAGGTCTACGGCTTCGAGCGCTACCTGGAGAAGGCCTACCTCGGCCAGAAGATGTTCTCGATCGAGGGTCTGGACACGGTGGTGCCGATGCTCAACGAGGTCTTCGAGATGGCCCACACCGAGGGCGCCCACGACGTGGTCATCGGCATGGCCCACCGCGGCCGGCTCAGCGTGCTCGCCCACAACATCGGGCGCCCCGTCGAGGCGATCCTGGCGGAGTTCGAGGGCGCGAAGGCGATCGAAGCGGTCAAGTCGCTGGCCGCGATCCCGACCGGGGGCACCGGCGACGTCAAGTACCACTACGGCCACAAGGGCGTCTACACGGCGAAGGACGGCACGGAGATCGGCGTGCGGCTCTACCCGAACCCGAGCCACCTCGAGTACGTCGACCCCGTGGTCACCGGCGCCGCTCGGGCTTCCCAGACGACCCGCAAGGAGGGGCGGCTCGAGCACGACCCGATGGCCGCGGTCCCGGTGCTCCTCCACGGGGACGCCGCCTTCCCGGCACAGGGCGTCGTGGCGGAGACGCTCAACCTCCAGTCGCTGAAGGGCTACGCGACCGGCGGCACCGTCCACATCATCCAGAACAACCAGATCGGGTTCACGACCGATCCCGAGGAGGGCCGCTCGACCCCGTACGCCGCGGATATGGCGAAGGGCTTCAACGTCCCGATCGTCCACGTGAACGCCGACGATCCGGAGGCCTGCGTCGCCGCCGTCCGGCTGGCGATGGCATATCGGGAGCGCTGGGGCCGGGACGTCGTAATCGACCTGATCGGCTACCGGCGCTTCGGCCACAACGAGACCGACGAGCCGGCGTACACCCAGCCGCTGATGGCCCAGAAGATCAAGGAGCACGCGCCGGTGTCGCAGCTCTACGCCGAGGGGCTCGTCAAGGAGGGAATCGTCACCCCGGAAGAGGTGGAGGAGCGCAACGAGGAACGGCAGAGGAGCCTGAAGTCGGCGCACGAGGACCTGCGCCAGAAGATCGAATCGGGCGAGTACGCCGATCCGACACAGACCGGGACCGGCGAGCTCGACCGCACCCGCAGCCCTAGCGTCGAGACCGCCGTGCCGGAGGACCGGCTGCGGAAGCTGAACGAGGAGCTGCTGCGGGTGCCGGACAGCTTCACGATTCACCGCAAGCTTCGCAAGCCGCTCTCCCGGCGACTGGAGGCGATGGATGAGGGCGGGATCGAATTCGGCCACGCCGAGGCCCTGGCCCTGGCGTCCCTGCTCACGGAGGACGTCCACATCCGCTTCACGGGGCAGGACACCGAGCGCGGCACCTTCTCCCACCGCCACCTCGTCCTCCACGATGAGAAGACCGGACTCCGCTACGCGCCGATCCAGAACCTCGATGAGGCGAAGGCCCCGCTCGAGCTTCACAACAGCCCGCTGTCGGAGTCGGCCTGCCTCGGCTTCGAGTACGGCTACTCGGCCCACTCCCCGGACAGCCTGGTCCTCTGGGAGGCCCAGTTCGGCGACTTCGGCAACTCGGCGCAGGTGATCATCGACAGCTTCATCGTCTCCGCCGAGGCGAAGTGGGGCCAGACGTCGCGGCTGACGCTGCTGCTCCCGCACGGCTACGAGGGCGCCGGCCCAGAGCACTCGAGCGCACGGATCGAGCGCTTCATCCAACTCGCCGCCGAGGGCAACATCCGCCTCGCCAACCCCTCGACCGCCGCCCAGTACTTCCACCTCCTGCGCCGCCAGGCGCACATCGCCAAGGCCCGCCCGATGGTGGTCTTCACTCCCAAGGGCCTCCTGCGCCTGCCGCGTGCCACCTCGACGCTCGAGGAGCTCACCTCGGGCTCATTCCAGTTCGTGCTCGATGACCCGCGTGTGGCGGACAAGGCCAAGGTCGAGCGCCTGGTGCTCTGCAGCGGCAAGATCTACTACGACATCGACGCCGCCCCGAAGCGCGAGGAGGTCGAGAACGTCGCGATCGCTCGGGCCGAGCTCCTCTACCCCTTCGCCAAGGAACAGCTGACCCAGCTCATCGCGAGCTACCCCAGCCTCAAGGAGATCGTCTGGGTTCAGGAGGAGCCCCGCAACATGGGCGCCTGGTCGGTCATGCAGCGCCGGATGCCCGAGCTGCTGCCGGAGGGCGTCGAGCTCGGCTACGTCGGGCGGCCGCCGCGCGCCAGTCCCGGCGAGGGCTACGCGGTCGCGCACACCAAGGAGCAGGAGCGCATCGTCCTCACGGCCCTGATGGGCCGCGCGGATCCAGCCTGACGCGGATCGCCCAGGCCATCGCCCCCGGACGATCCGCGCCGCGTTCAGGCCGGTCCTATGAGCGCTGCCCGTCTGATCACGGCCATTGAGAGGGAGCGGCCGCAGTCCGGACAGTTGCTGAGTCTGGCCCAGGAGTGGTGTTCCGCGGCGCAGCTCGTGCACCGATACGAGCGCTGCAACCGCACGAGCCTTCTCATGCTCACAGTGGGGTTCTGGTCTCCGTGGAATCGCTCCATGACGGGCATTTTGCGAGCAGGGACGCGCAAAGACCATGGACAGGCGGTCCGAAGATCGACCATCCCCGCTTCGACCTCCGGTCGAGGCCACGCAGGCGCTAGCTTGCGCCCGTGGCCACGGCCGAACACGTCCATCCCTTTCCCAAGCCGGTTCCGGGCCGCCTCTTCAGGTGGGTGAAGATCTGCTCCTGGATCGAGTCCGCGCTTTTCGCCACGCTGCTCTTCTTCTGGATCGCGCCCGGCTACCCCTCCGAAACCTCCCTCTTCGGCCTGATGCACGGCATCGGCTACCTCGGTCTGCTCGCGCTGATCTTCTGGGCGGTCATGCGCCGGGAGGCGCCCTGGCCCCTGCTCGCGGCCAGCCTGACTCCCATCGGCCCGTTCGGCACCCTGATCGGAATCGAGCTGATCGAGCGCCGCGGCTGGGGCGTGGCAAAGTCCACCTGACCGGTTAACAAAAAATGGTTGACATCTCCGCAGGGATCGGGCGATAATCGCCCCCGAGAAGGCGGGAGGACGTACTACCTTCATAAGACTCGTCCCGGGGCCAGTCCCGCCTCCCGGGACGATCGCGTCGGAAATCCCTCCCTGGCTACCGACGCGCAGGCGTGGCGCGGGCCGTGTGGACCCCCTGCCTCCCGCGGCCCCGCCACGCCGTTCCTTTTCGGCTCAAAACGAAATAGGGGAAATGGGGGCCACCATCTCGGTCAATCCGAGAGGAACCGCGCCGCCATCTCGACGATGTCCGGGCGGTCCACCCAGGTCCAGTGACCCGAGCGGTCGATCATCTCCAGGCGGGCGTTCTCCCCGATTGCGGCCGCGTGGCGAGCGCCCCACTCGGGCGCCACGTAGGGCTCATAGGTGGGCCACATGATCAGCGTCGGACAGTCGATGTCGCGGAGCCGCCCGCCGGCGCTGGCGAGGACGTCCGGATCGGCCGAGCGGTAGAGCCGGAGGATCGCCCGGCGAGTACCGCGATCGAACTCGGACCAGACTCGGTTAATGAACCAGTCGGGCATCGCTCCCCTGCTTGCGTTCGAGATCCGCGAGAGCTGCCGGAAGGCCGACTTGCTTGCGGTCGCCATGAACAGCTCCCCCAGACCCGGCGTACGCCAGACGCGCGCGACCCAATGCCACCGGTAGCCGGGAAGCAGCGGGACCGAGGTGTGGATCACAAGCCGCTCGATCCGCTCGGGGTGCCGCTGGGCGAAGGCAAGCCCGAGGCCGCCGCCCCAGTCGTGCACGACGAGGGAGAAGCGCTCGAGTCCCACGGCTTCGGTGAAGGCCTCGATCCAGGGGACGTAGCCCTCGATCGTGTAGTCGAAGTCGGCGGGCTTCGCCGACTTCCCGAATCCCGGCAGGTCCGGTGCGACGCCGCCGATCCGTTCCAGGTACGGAATCCAATCCCAGGAGGCGGTCGGCACTCCGTGCAGATACAGGACCGGCGGATGATCGCCCACCGGTGCCTGACGCCAGTGCGTCGGCAGCCCGGCGACCACCCCGGTGCGCTCGATCACCTCTAGTCGCGGTCGCGGAGGTCCCGGAGCACCCGGTGGAGGATGCCGCCGTTCTGGAAGTAGCTGACCTCGTTCGGGGTGTCGATGCGGACGGTCGCCTCGAAGCTGATGTCGTCTCCCCCGTGGCGTGAGGCCGTTACCGCGACCTTCTTCGCCTCGGCGTTGTCCAGATCGCCGACGGTGAAGGTCTCCTCGCCGGTGAGGCCGAGCGAGCCGACCGACTCGCCCTCCGCGAACTGCAGCGGCAGCACCCCCATCCCGATCAGGTTGGAGCGGTGAATGCGCTCGAAGCTCTCGGCGATCACAGCCCGGACGCCGAGCAGGTTGGTGCCCTTCGCGGCCCAGTCGCGCGAGGATCCCGAGCCGTACTCCTTGCCGGCGAGCACGACCAGGGGAACTCCCTCCTCCGCATACCTCATGGCCGCCTCATAGATCGTTGTCTCTTCCCCGTCCGGGAACTGCCGCGTGTAGCCGCCCTCACGCTCCACGAGCCGGTTGCGCAGCCGCACATTGGCAAATGTGCCGCGGACCATCACCTCGTGATTCCCACGGCGCGAGCCGTAGGAGTTGAAGTCGCGAACCTCGACTCCCTCGTCGATCAGCCAGCGGCCGGCCGGGCTGTCCTTCTTGATCGCCCCGGCCGGCGAGATGTGATCGGTGGTCACCGAGTCCCCGAGGAGGGCGAGGACGCGGGCTCCCTCGATCGGCTCCACCGGCTTGGGCTCGGGATTCATGCCTTCGAAGAAGCTGGGCTTGCGCACGTAGGTCGAGTCGGGCCAGGTGTAGCGGTCGCCCTCCGGAACCTCGATGTCCCGCCAGCGCTCATCGCCGGTGAAGACGTCCGCGTAGCTCTTGGTGAACATGTCAGCCCGGACCGCGTCCTCGACCACCTGTTTGATCTCGTCCGAGCTGGGCCAGATGTCCGCCAGGTAGACGGGCTCGCCGTCGGAGTCGTTGCCGAGCGGATCCGAGATCAGGTCGACTCCCATGCGTCCCGCGAGCGCGTAGGCGACGACCAATGGCGGCGAGGCGAGGTAGTTGGCGCGAGTGTCGGGATTGATGCGTCCCTCGAAGTTCCTGTTACCGGAGAGCACCGAGCAGACCACGAGGTCGTTGTCGTTGACCGCCTTCGAGATCGCCTCCGGCAGCGGGCCCGAGTTGCCGATACAGGTCGTGCAGCCGTAGCCGACGAGGTTGAACTGAAGCTCGTCCAGATAGCGGTCGAGCCCGGACTTCTCGAGGTAGTCCGTCACCACCGTCGAGCCGGGGGCCAGAGAGGTCTTCACCCAGGGCTGGCGCCGCAACCCCCTCTCGACCGCCTTCTTAGCGAGCAGCCCAGCCCCGAGCATCACCGACGGGTTGGAGGTGTTGGTGCAGCTCGTGATCGCCGCGATCACGACATGGCCGTGGTCGAGCTCTACGGCCTCGCCGCTCTCGAGCTCGACGGCGACCGCATCGCTGGTCTTGACGGCCAGTGCGACGTCACCCCGGTCCACGTAGGTCCGCGGCTTGCCGCCCTCGCCGTCGTGGTCCTCCGCGGGCGGATCGGAGGCCGGGAAGGACTCGGCGAGCGCCTCGTCGCGGGCATTGCCGAGCTCATCGCCGGCGTCCGGGTTCCACTCCGCCATCGCCTCGAGGAAGGCGCCCTTGGCATCGGTCAACGCGATCCTGTCCTGCGGGCGCTTGGGGCCGGCGATGCTCGGCTCGACGTCCCCGAGTTCGAGCTCGAGGGTGTCGGAGTAGGTCGGCTCCTCGGAGTCGGGCTCGTGGAAGAGGCCCTGCTCACGCGTGTAAGCGTCGACGAGCTCGATCTGCTCGGTCGGCCGTCCGGTGAACTCGAGGTAGCGCAGGGTCTCCGCGTCGACCGGGAAGATCGCGCAGGTCGAGCCGAACTCCGGGGACATGTTGCCGATCGTCGCCCTGTCCGCCAGCCCGAGGCCCGCGATCCCTGGGCCGAAGAACTCAACGAACTTGGAGACCACGCCCTTCTCGCGCAGCATCTCGGTCACCGTCAGGACCAGATCAGTCGCGGTTGCGCCCTCGCGCAGCTCTCCGGTGAGCCTGAAGCCGATCACCTGCGGCAGCAGCATCGAGATCGGCTGGCCGAGCATCGCGGCCTCGGCCTCGATCCCGCCGACGCCCCAGCCCAGGACCCCGAGACCGTTGATCATGGTCGTGTGGGAATCGGTGCCCACCAGGGTGTCGGGGTAGGCCTGCGCCGTGCCGTCGGTATCCCGGGTCCAGACGCAGCGACCGAGGTACTCGAGGTTGACCTGGTGGCAGATCCCGGTCGCCGGCGGGACGACACGGAAGTTGTCGAAGGCTGTCTGGCCCCAGCGCAGGAAGGCGTAGCGCTCGCCGTTGCGCTCGTAGTCCCGCTCGGCGTTGACCTCGAAGGCGCGCTGGTTGCCGAAGGCATCCACCTGGACGGAGTGATCGATGATCAGATCGACGTCGACCTGCGGATTGATCGCCGCCGGTTCCCCTCCGAGCTCCTCCATGGCGTCTCTCATCGCCGCCAGGTCGACCACCGCCGGGACCCCCGTGAAGTCCTGCATCAGCACGCGCGCGGGCTGGAACGGGATCTCGATCGAGGGCTCGGCCTTGGCGTCCCAGCTGGCGATCGCCTCGACGTCGTCTGAGCTGACCGCGGTTCCGTCCTCGAGTCGCAGCGAGTTCTCGAGCAGCACCTTCAGCGAGTAGGGCAGCCTCGCCACGTCGAAGCGCTGCTGCAGGGCGTCGAGGCGGTGGATCTCGAACTCGCGACCTCCGACCTCCAGGGTCGCCCGCGCTCCGAAGCTGTCCTCAGCGCTCACATCCCCAGTCTATTCCCGGCCATTTGCCGGCCGGTCCTACTTCTTCTTGTGCTTCTTGGCCTTCTTGCCCGAGACCTTGACCTGGGCGTTCTGCACGGTGTTCCCGGTGGGGTCGATGGTCGTCAGCTCGATCCGGACCTTCTTACCGAGGGCCTGGGCGCTGCGCTTGGAGAGCTTCACCTTCACGGTGCCCGACTTCCCGGCGTCGATGGTCGCCCTGGCCTTGCCGAGGATGCGCTTCTTGCCCTTCTTCTTCTTGGCGCTGGCCGCCGTGCCCTTGCCCTTCTTCTTCGGCTTCTTGCCGACCAGCTTCACCTGCACCTTGCAGGCGCTGCCGTTCGGGGCCGAGTCCACGGGCACCGTCAGGCTGCGGCCCTTGCGCTTGGCCTTCCCGTTGCCGAGCGTGGCTCGGACGAACTCG
>DASTAI010000429.1:0-8146 GCA_035712865.1 Solirubrobacterales bacterium | reverse complement strand
ATCTTCGACTCCACCGTGCCGCCCGGCACCGGCCAGGGCGTCTATGTGCTCGGTGTCGCGCGCGAGCTGCCCGCCCACGAGACGGCCGACGGCGTCGAGATCTACTCGAAGCGCTCGGTGGGCCATGGAACCGGGGAATTGACAGTCGAGGACGTCAGCCCGCCGGCCAGGCACCGCCTCTACCAGGCGACGGCAGAGGCGATTTACGTCCTGGATGACCACGACCACCGCGTCGAGGTGAGCCTCTGAAGGCTGTTGTCGTCCGCGAGTTCGGCGGGCCGGAGGTACTCGAGCTTCGGGAGGTCGAGCGGCCCGAGCCGATTCCAACCGAGGTTCTGGTTCGGATCACCGCCGCCGGGATCAACCCGGTCGATTGGAAGACGCGCCAGCACGGCGGCTTCCGCGACGCGGTCGGCGATCCCCCGATGATCCTGGGCTGGGACATCGCCGGCGTGGTCGAAGAGATCGATTCGGACGTCACCCGTTTTTCCCCTGGCGATCGAGTCTTCGGAATGCCCTGGTTCCCTCGGCTGGCTGGTGGATACGCGGAGTACGCGACCTCCCCCGCGCGCCAGCTCGCGCGCACTCCCGGCTCGCTCAGCGACGAGGAAGCGGGGGGCCTGCCGCTCGCCGGGCTGACCGCCTGGCAGGCCCTGGTCGACTTCGCGCAGGTGGAGGAGGGGACCCGCGTCCTAGTCCACGCCGCCGCCGGCGGGGTGGGCCACCTGGCGGTGCAGATCGCCAAGGCGCGCGGGGCCTACGTGATCGGCACGGCGCGTGAGGAGAAGCACGGCCTGCTGCGGGAGCTGGGGGTCGACGAGCCGCTCGACTACACCGCGGTGCCGTTCGAGGAGGCCGTCTCCGATGTCGACGTCGTTCTCGACCTGGTCGGCAATGAGGAGTACGGCCTGCGCTCGCTCCGGGTGCTGCGAGAGGGTGGGCTCTGGATCGGCATTCCGAGCGATCTGCACGATGCGGTCGCCGCCGCCGCCCGCGAGCAGTCGAAGCGCGTCGCCTCCTTCCTGGTCGAACCCGACTACGCCGGTCTCGAGGCTCTCGCCGCGATGGCCGACGAGGGCAGGCTCAGGGTTCTCATCGAGGAGACGTTCCCCCTCGCCCAGGCCGCGGAGGCCCACCGGCGTCTCGAGGAGGGCCGCGCAACGGGCAAGATCGTGCTGCTGCCTTAAGCGGCGATTTATGGCCGCGGCGCACTCTCCATTTCCGATGGAGAAGGTGCTGGTCGACCCGAGATGGGTCGCTGAGCGGCTCGACGATCCCGGCGTCCGGGTCATCGAGGTCGACGTGAGCCCGGCGAATTACGACGACGGGCACATCCCCGGCGCGATCCTCTGGGACGCCTACAAGGACCTCCGGCATCCGGACTACACGCCCATGGATCGAGACGAGCTGGATGCGCTGCTGGAACGCTCCGGCGTCGGCCCGGACACCACCATCGTCCTCTACGGCTACGCCCCCCACCTGGGTCACTGGCTGCTCGACCACCATGGCCACGACCGCGCCGTCGTGATGGAGGGTGGACGCGAGGCCTGGGAAGACAGCGGCGGGGAGTGGACCACTGAGGTCCCGCAGCTGGCGCCCTCGGGCTACGAGCGACGAGTCGGCAGGGACGATCTGATCGTCGATCGCGAGGAGCTCGAACGGCTGATCGACGATGACGCCGCCGTGATCGTCGATGTCCGCTCGCCCGAGGAGTTCAGCGGCGAGCGCTTCTGGCCCTCCGGTGCGACCGAGGACGTCGGTCGCGCCGGACACATCCCGGGCGCGGTCCACATCCCCGTGGAGGTGATTCGCGACCAGGGAGCTGGCGCTCGCGACCCTGACGAGATCCGGCGCGTCCTCACGGCCGCAGGCGCGACCCCCGATCGCAGGGTGGTCACCTACTGCACGATCGGGAACCGCGCCTCACAGGTGAGCTTCGTCCTCAAGCACGAGCTCGACTACCCGGACGTCGCCGTCTACTACGGCTCCTGGTCCGAGTGGGGACACCTCCCGGACACGCCCGTCGAGGCCTGACTACTCGGCGCGCTCGTAGATCTGCACCGTGACGCCGTCGGGGCCGACGCCGCGGTCCTCGATCAGCTTCAGGTTGCGTCGATCGGAGCCGTCCTGGAAGAGCCGCTTCCCCGACCCGAGGATCGTCGGGAAGACCATCAGGTTCCACTGGTCGACGAGGTCGTTCTCGAGCAGCGTCTGCACCAGGGTCCCGCTGCCCGCGACCTGGATGTCGCCGCCGTAGGTTCCCTTGACCTTCTCGACCTCCTCCGGGACGTTCGCCGAGATCACGTGCGAGTTGTTCCAGTCGGGATCGGTCAGGGTGGTGGAGACCACATACTTGGGCATCGAGTTGAACTTGTCGGCGAAGCCCGCCTCGTCCTCTCGCTCGGGCCAGGCCGCCGCGAAGCCCTCGTAGGTGATTCGGCCGAGCAGCAGCGCCTCGGACGCCATCAGCTCGTCCAGCTTGAACTGGTTGCCATCCTGGCCGCGGTCGTACTCGAAGCTCCAGCCGCCGTACTTGAAGTCCTCGGATCCGCCCGGGTCCTCGATCACGCCGTCCAGGCTGATGAATTCGGTGACGACAACCTTGCCCATGGTTCCTCCTGTTCGTTCGAAGTCAGTGGTGAAGACGGCCCGCGCGCCTCGAACTAATCGGCGGCCAGCCGCTGGCCGATCCGCTCAAAGAAACCGGACCAGCCCTTCTTGGCGGGCTCGAGCTGCTCGGGAGGCAGTGGGCCGATCTGGCTGAAGAGCATGTCGGTGCGTCCGTCGCCGGTGTCGGTGAGGACGACGGTGCAGACCGCGTACTGATCCTTGTCGGGCTCGTCGGTGACGGTGAACACCAGCCGCTCCGGCTCATCGACCTCGAGGTACTCGCCGTCCCAGTAGATCGTCCCGCGCTCGGCGTGCATGACGAGGCTCCAGCGGCCGCCGGGACGGACGTCCATGACGACCGTCTCGAGGGGGACGTCGGCCGGGCCGCCGTACCAATCGGCGAAGCGCTCCGCCTCGGTCCACTCGCGCCAGACCCGATCACGGGGCGCGTCGAAGGTCCAGCCGATGACGATCTCGTTGCTGCCGTTGCCGGCCGGCGCCTCAGCCACGGGAGGCCTCCCGGGAGGGATTCTTCAGCCGTTTCTCCATCCGCTCGAAGCCACCCTCCCAGAAACTCCTGTAGCCCTCAACCCAGGCGGCGATCAGCTTGAACGGTGCGCCCTCGAGGTGGGAGGGGCGAAGCTGCGCCGTGCGGCCACGCGTGATCAGGCCGGCGCCCTCGAGCACCTTGAGGTGCTTGGAGACCGCCTGGATCGAGATCGGCAGTGGCTCGGCCAGCTCGCTCACGGTGGCGTCGCCCGAGGCCAGCCGCGAGAGGATCGCCCTGCGAGTCGGATCCGCGAGGGCGGCGAAGGTGCGGTCGAGCTCGGCCGTGGTCACGGGGTGAATTAAACCAGATGGTTGAATAGTGCTCGCCGGATCGCGGGGCGCGATGAGTTTCGGCGCCGCGGATCGTCTTTTCCCCAAGTGCCAAATCGTCACATTCCGAAGCCCCGGAACGTCATTTCCTTCAAGTCGAAAACAGTCACGTCCAGAGAAGGGGGAACCATGTCGTCACCACAGTCCACGCGAATCCCGACCGATGAGCTTCGCTCCGAACTCGACGGGGAGCTGATCACCCCCGAGGACGGCGCCTACGACGAGGCGCGCCACGTCTTCTTCAAGGGGATCGACCGGCGCCCGCTCGCGATCGCCCGCGTGGGCGGCGCGGAGGACGTCGCTCGGGTCGTCACCGCCGCCCGGGAAACCGGACTAGAGCTCGCGGTTCGCAGCGGCGGCCACAGCCGCGCGGGCTACGGCACCTCCGACGGCGGGCTCGTGATCGACCTCTCGGGCATGAACGCCGTGGAGATCGACGAGGACGGGACGAGCGCCTGGGTCGAGACCGGCGCCACTGCCGGCGGCTACACGATCGCCACTGGCGAGCGGGAGCGGGCCACCGGGCTCGGCGACACCGGCTCGGTCGGGATCGGCGGGATCACCCTCGCCGGCGGCATCGGCTTCCTCGCCCGCAAGAACGGCCTGACGATCGACAACCTGCTCGCCGCCGAGGTGGTGACCGCCGACGGCGAGGTCGTCGAGGTGAGCGAGGAGTCCAAGCCGGATCTCTTCTGGGCGATCCGCGGCGGCGAGTCGAACTTCGGCGTCGCCACGCGGCTGCATCTGCGGCTGCACGAGATCTCGGAGATCGTCGGCGGGATGCTGATCCTGCCCGCGACGGCGGAGATCATCACGGGCTTCCTCGAGGCTGCCGACGCGGCGCCCGAGGAGCTCTCGACGATCGCGAACGTGATGATCGCGCCGCCGATGCCGTTCATCCCCGAGGCGGTTCACGGCAAGCCGGTGATCATGGGGCTGGCCGCCTACGTCGGCCCGGCCGACCAAGCCGAGGAGGTGTTCGCTCCGTTCCGGGCACTGGCCGATCCCCTCGCCGACGCGCTGCGGCCGATGCGCTACCCGGAGCTGTACCAGGGCCCGGAGCAGGAACCTCAGTTGGCGGCGGGGACGAACTTCTTCT
This sequence comes from Solirubrobacterales bacterium, assembly GCA_035712865.1. Classification (GTDB taxonomy): domain Bacteria; phylum Actinomycetota; class Thermoleophilia; order Solirubrobacterales; family 70-9; genus DASUPK01. The sequence goes on along the minus strand of DASTAI010000429.1, from coordinate 3,558 downwards.
CCGACGGCCTCGGCTCGGCGGCGGGGAGGCAATCCTCGAGGAATTGCCGAAGTCGACGGCGATGATGAGGGCCGTGCAGCTGCGCGTGCTCGGCGGCGCCGTGGGGAGCGTGCCGAACGAGGCCACCGCCTACGCCCACCGCGACCGGAAGTTGATGGTCAACGTCGCGGCGATGTTCATTGACGGGTCGGAGGCCGAGACGCATCAGGCGTGGGCCGACGAGGTCGGCGAGGCCATGGGCAAGGACGGGGCGGGCGGCTACGTCGGCTTCCTGGGCGACGAGGACGAGCGGACGCTGCGTGCGGCCTACCCCGGCGGCAACTGGGAGCGGCTGCGCGGGCTGAAGCGCCGCTACGACCCGGACAACGTCTTCCGCCTCAACCACAACATCCCCCCGGCGGACTCCTGAGCCGGGCGGCGGCGGCTCACAGCCAAGTGATGCCGGCCCTCTCCGAGGCCGCCGCGTAGGCGTCGTCGCCGAGGGCGCCCTCGCGCTCCGCCCGGGCGAGGTCGCGGAAGAACTGCTCGAAGCCGCCGGGGCTGAAGACGAGCATCTCGTGCCCGACCCCCGGCTCGACCCGCCGCTGGGCGTGGGGGATGCCGCGCGGCGCGAAGAGCGTGTCCCCGGGTCCGAGGCGATGCTCCTCGTCGCCGAGGGTGACGATGTGCTCGCCGTCGAGGATGTAGAAGAGCTCGTCCTCGCGGCTGTGGACGTGGAGCGGGGTGTCGACCATCGGCGGGACCTCCTCCATGACCGAGAGCGCACCACCCGTCTGCTCGGCGGTGACCCTGACGACCACCGTCACCGGGCCGAAGACCAGCGTCTCCTCGTCCCGTTGCTGCCTTCCTCCATCTCCCACGGAGATGACCATAGTCGCGTAGGCTGGCGCGGTGATCGATCACGTCGGCGTCAACGTCTCCGACTACCAGCGCAGCCGCGACTTCTATACGAAGGCGCTCGAGCCCCTCGGCTACTCGCTGCTGATGGAGCCCGTCGACGGGCACGGCGGCTTCGGCCGCGAGGGCAAGCCCGACTTCTGGATCTCCGGAGTGCGCGAGCCGACCACCGAGAACATCCATGTGGCGCTGGCGGCCCCCGATCGCGCCACCGTCGACGCCTTCCACGCCGCCGCTCTCGACGCGGGCGGCACGGACAACGGCGAGCCCGGCCTCCGCGAGCACTACCACCCGACCTACTACGGCGGCTTCGTCCGCGACCCCGATGGCAACAACATCGAGGTCGTCTGCCACAAGGGGGAGTAGCGGCGCCCGCCCGCTTCCGTGCTGATCCGCCCGATTAGTTTCTCGGGCCCAGGCCGTCTGTAGTTCGAGACCAAGGAGGCAGCGATGCAGATCCGGACTCGCATGTGCACGAGTCTCGACGGCTACATCTCCAACGCGGACGGCCTGCCGGTGCAGCTCTCCGATCCGCAGTTCGATCCCGAGGCCTATGGCTTCGTCGAGCTTCAGGCGAACAGCGACGCCGTCCTGATGGGGCACACCACGCTGATGCCGGCGCTCGAGGTGGCGGATCAGTGGCCGTGGTCGGACGTCGAGGTTTTCGTGCTCGCCTCCGAACGCCCCGCGGGGACTCCCGATGAGGTCGTGATCGAGAGCGATCCCATGCGGCTTTTGGAGCGCGTCCGCGAGGTCAATCGCGGCGGCGACGTCCACCTGATCGGCGGCCCAACCACGATCGAGACCTACCGGCAGCTCGGTGCGGTCGATGAGTTCGGGCTGGTGGTCCTTCCCATCCTCGCCGGCGAGGGGATGCAGCTGACGCCCGCGTTCAAGGCGGATGATCGGCTGATGCTGAAGAGCGTCCGCGAGCTGCCCCGCGGCGCGGTCGAGCTCCTCTACGAGGCCCCCTGAGCTTGGCCGACGGCGTGGAACAGCTCCGCGCATCGCTGACGGGCGACGTACTCACGCCCGACGATCACGAGTACGAGAAGGCGCGGCTCTGCTTCAACCTCCTGGTTGATCGGAAGCCCGCGGCGATCGCTCGCTGCGTGGACGCGAAGGACGTCGCGACGACCCTCGCCTTTGCCCAGACCGAGGGGCTGGAGATCGCGGTGCGCGGTGGAGGCCACAACCCGGCCGGGCACTGCGCGGTCGACGACGGCCTGGTGATCGACCTCACCCGGATGCGGGAGGTACAGGTCGATCCCGAGGCGGGCGTTGCGCGTTCGGGTGGCGGCGCCACCTGGCTCGACTTCGACGCAGCCACCCAGCAGCACGGCCTGGTCACGCCGGGCGGAGTGGTCGGCTCGACCGGCGTCACCGGCCTCGCCCTCGGCGGCGGCATCGGCCACCTCACCGCCCAGCACGGCCTCACCTGCGACAACCTGATCGGCGCCGATCTGGTCACTCCGGCCGGCGAGGTCGTCCGGGCCGGCGAGGACGGCGATCCGGAGCTGCTCTGGGGGCTGCGTGGGGGAGGGGGCAACTTCGGTGTGGTGGCCAGAGCCGAGTTCCGGCTCCACCCGGTCGAGCGGGTGGTCGGCGGTCGACTCCGCTACGAGGGCGAGTCGGTCGGCGACGCACTCCGTGCCTTCCGCGACGTCGACGGCTGGGCCGGTAACGACTTCGCCTGTCAGTCACAGCTCGTCGTCGGCGAGTCCATGGAGCCCGGGCTCGTGGTGCTCCCCTGTTGGACGGGCGAGGGGAGCGAGCCGAAGGAGCTCGACGCCCTCCGCTCAGCGCCGGGCCTCGTCGACGACACGGTCCACCCGCGGAGCTTCCTGGAGCAGCAGAAGGAATTCGACCCGGCCTACGGCGTCGACCGGAACTACTGGAAAGGCCATTTCGTTCGCGAGCTACCCGACGAGCTGATCGACACGCTGGTCGAGAGCCTTACAGCGCTGGGCCGGCCGCCCGGCGAGATCCTGTTGGAGTCGCTCCGCGGCGCACCCAAGGACGTCGATCCGGACTCGGCCGCCCTGGGCTACCGCGAGGCCGCCTTCAACGTCAGCGTGATGGCGAACTGGACCGACCCGGCCCAAGACGACGAGGGGATCGCCTGGGCCCGCGAGACCGCCGCTGCGATCGAGCCCTGGTCAGCCAGCGGCGGCTACGCGAACTACATGCAGGCGGACGAACCGCTCGAGCGCGTCCGCGCCGCCTTCGGCCCCGAGAACTTCGATCGCCTCCAGGCGTTGAAGTCCCGCTACGACCCGGACAACGTCCTGCACCGCAACCAGAACATCCCGCCTTTGCAGAGCTAGCTCCTCTGCGGGGGGCGCGGATGATGAGCATTTGATGAGCGCTCGGCTGTAGGGTCGACGGACGGTGAGGCTCTCTCGAAGAACCTTCGGCCTGGCTGGTGTGGGCGCGACCATCTGTGTGGCGCTCACAATCCTGGCGAGCACGACTGTGGCCAAGGACCCGAAGTGGACTGGACCGGTCAATCAGCCGCCGGGGGGCGGGACATTCGGGCAGGCGTCCATCGAGCTCAAGGTCCATTTCGGGCGCAAGAAGCACGGCAGCAAGAAGTTCGTGCCGAAGTCGCTGATGGCGAAGTTGACGAACGTCTACTACACGTGTGCCGACGGCCAGATC
>DASTAI010000428.1:0-10743 GCA_035712865.1 Solirubrobacterales bacterium | reverse complement strand
TCAGTTGATCCTGAGATACGGACTCAGGTCCCGGCTTCACCCAGGTCGATAAGCAAGCCGTCGAGGCCGCCGGGCCGTCGGACCGTCAGGCCAGCGGGCTCCAGCGAGAGGGCCGGCCCGGGCCAAGGGCACGGCGAGCGGCGATCCTGCCGCGCCGATATTGGACCGGGTGCGGCCCCATCGCCCACGGATGCCAGCCGAGGGTCCCGTAGCTCTCGCGCAGCGAGGCCTTCAGCTCGCCGCGATGCTCCGCGCAGGCGTACCGGGCGCGACCGTAGATCCCGTTGCCGGTCCATTGGAGCCAGTGCCCCGGCTCGACGTCGAGGTACTCGCCGAAGAGGAACTCCTGGAGCTGGGCCTCCAGCGCCCGCTCCGTCTCGCCCTCGGCCCGCACGCCGCAGTGGTCGCATCGAAAGATCAGTCGGCTGGGCACCAATGCCAAGTTACTCCCCGTGTCAAAGGCGTCTAACTGCAATTGGATTGCAACTGCAGGCTGAGGCCAATAGTGTCCCGCGCATGCGATTGGCTCGCATCAGGGGAGCACTGAGTCCGAGCGAGTGGCGGACGGTGGCACTGATGTCCGCGGTCATCCTCGCCCTCACGGTCGGGGGCTTCTTCATCCTGCTGGTGCTGGTCGTGCCGCACGAGTACAGCCTCGGCTCGAGCGGGGTCTTCGGTCTCGGCGTGGGGGTGACGGCCTACACGCTGGGTCTGCGGCACGCCTTCGACGCCGATCACATCGGAGCGATCGACAACACCACCCGGAAGCTGATGGGCGAGGGGCAGCGCCCGCTGAGCGTCGGCTTCTTCTTCTCGCTGGGGCATTCGACCATCGTCTTCGCCCTGGGCGCCCTGGTCGTCGTCGGGGTGCGAGGCCTGAGTGGTGCGGTCGAGGACGACTCGTCTTTCCTTCACCAGGCGACCGGGCTGGTCGGGCCGGTGATCTCGGGCTCGTTCCTCTTCATCATCGGGATCCTCAACCTGATCATCCTGGTGAGCATCTTCCGGATCTTCACGCGGATGCGGGAGGGCGACTTCGACGAGGCGGAGCTCGAGGACCAGCTCGACTCGCGCGGTTTCATGAACCGCTTCTACGGCCGCGCGACGAGGGCGGTCACGAAGCCCTGGCAGGCGTATCCGCTCGGGTGCCTGTTCGGACTCGGCTTCGACACCGCGACCGAGGTCGCCCTGCTGCTGATCGCCGGCGGGGCCGCGGCGAGCGGGCTTCCGTTCTACGCGATCCTCTGCCTGCCGATCCTGTTCGCCGCCGGCATGTCGCTGTTCGACACCATCGACGGGGCCTTCATGAACTTCGCGTACGGCTGGGCCTTCTCCCGGCCGATCCGGAAGATCTACTACAACCTGACAGTGACGGGCCTCTCCGTGGCGGTGGCGCTGCTGATCGGAACGATCGAATTGATCTCCGTACTGGCCGAGAAGCTGAATCTCACCGGGGAGCCCTGGGATTTCGTCGCCGGCCTCGACCTGAATCTGATCGGCTACGCGATCGTGGCCCTCTTCGTGCTCACCTGGGCAGTGGCGCTCGCCGTCTGGCACCTCGGGGACATCGAGCGCAAGTGGTCGGCCAATCTGCGCTCGAGCGCCGGGTAGGGACCGTGGGTCGCTCGCCGCTCAACCAGCCGGTTCAGGTCGAGGACCTTGATGGGGCTCTGCGCGCGCTGCGGGAGAGCGGGCACCGGGTGACGGCGGCCCGGCGCCTGGTCCTCCGGGCTCTGTTCGAGGCCGAGGGCCCCGCCTCGGTAGACCACCTGGCCAAGGCGATCGGCGGCGGCACCACCCCGCTTGACTCGGCCTCCGTCCACCGGAATCTCGCGCAACTGGAGGAGCTGGGCCTGGTTCGCCACGTCCACATCGGGCACGGCCCCGGCCTCTATGCGCTGGTCGGCACCGCCGAGCGGGAGTACATCGCCTGTGAGCGCTGCGGGCGCGTGACCTCGGTCGAGCCTACGAAGCTCGACTCGGTCCGGCGGACGATCCGCCGGAAGTTCGGCTACGAGGCGCGCTTCAGCCACTTTCCTATCCTTGGCCTGTGCAGCCATTGCGCCCAGGAGGCGCACACCGGAACCCGGGCGAAAGGAGGTGAGCAGATGGAAGAGCACGAGCACAGTCACGAGGAGCCCCACACGCACGCGCACAGCCACGGCGGGGACGAGCACGAGCACGCTCACACGACGCATGACCACGAGCACACAGAGCACGAGCACGAGCACAGCCATGGCGACTACGTGCACTCGCATCCCCACGTCCACGAGAAGGGCCTCGAGGACGATCACGCGCACGGCCACCGGTAGCGAGGCCGAGCTCGTTTGACCCGGGTCTCCCGGGGAAGCCTGTGAGGGTGAACGCGAAGCTGCTCGGCATCTACCTCAACGATCACCTGGCAGGATCGGTGGTCGGCGGCCGCCTCGCGCAGCGGATCGTCCAGCAGAACGAGGGCAACGACTACGGGAACGGGATTGCCGGTATCGCCCGCGAGATCGAGCAGGACAAGGCGACCCTGCAACAGCTCATGGACCGCCTTGGGGTCGAGCAGCAGCGAGCCCGAATGGCGATGGCCTGGGTCACCGAGAAGGCGATGCGCCTGAAGCCCAACGGGAGCCTCTTCGGATACTCACCGCTGAGCCGCGTCATGGAGCTGGAGACGCTGACGATGGGCATCACCGGCAAGCTCGAGCTCTGGCGCTCGATGGAAGCCGTAGAGAACGGTGGGATCACCGGGTTCGACTTCGCCCGGCTCGCCCAGCGAGCCGAAGCTCAGCGAGACGTCGTCGAGGACCTCAGGGTCCGGGCGGCGCGCGAAGCCCTCAGCGAGCAGTCGCAGACCTGAGCCGTCGCGCCGGCAGCGTCAATCTCCCTCGAAGACGATCGGATCGATCACGCCGTCGGCGCCAGTCACGCAGTAGGCAGCCGCCGAGTGAACCTCCTCCCCTGAGACACGGGGGCGACTCTAGGTCGGGGTCGCGCCTCGCGCAACCCCGATAGCCCTCGACTCAGTCGCTCAGGAAAACTCGTCGAGCGAGCGTTCCTGGCAGCGCAGCTCGTGGTCCCGCTGCTTCTTGGGGACCCCCGACTCGCCGGTGACCGCCTCGTTATGCCGGACGTCCACGACGGCCCGGAAGCGCTCCGTCTCGGAGCCCGCCACGGACGGCTCGGCGTCTGCCTCCTGCTTGCCCGTCTCTGCCTTGGTTCGATCCATTAGTCCTTCTCCATCAATCCCCAGTGTGTGCTCCCCGAAACTGTTGTAGCAGTTGTAAGCGTTCGCTAAGACGCTAGATAGAACCGTTCAGCTGCCTGAAAGTAGCGCTGCGGGCCGCCGGATCCGGCCGATCGCCGTTTCGCAAATTGCGAACAAAGCGGTTTCGGCGCTCGCTGCTGTGGTGAAGGTGCCGAGTGGTGCGCCACCTATAATTCCGCGCCGGTCGGTCCACCCCCGTCGCGCGTCCTCTCGAAGAAGGCGCGGAACCGGAGGCTGAATTGAAGAACTCGTCCCCAGAGCGCAAGCGGTACTCGCCTGAGCGTGCCTATCGCCCACTCGTCTCCCCGCCGAGCGTGGAGGATAAGGACGCGTGCGCGCTCTACGCCTCCGTCCGCCGAGACGCGACGGCCAGCCACGAGCCGATCACGCTCGCGCTCGCCTCGCTCCAGAAGATGCTGCATCGCGCCGGCAACGTCGACGGCGAGGGGGACGGCTGCGGCCTGCTGGTCGACATCCCGACCACGATCTGGGCCGAGGAGGTCCGTCGGGGAGGGCACAACCCGGCGCTTGCGCTCGACGACGCCTTCGCGGTGGCGCACGTCTTCGTCGAGCGCTCGCAGGACCTCGAGAAGATCCGCCACGGCGCCCGCGAGCTGCTCGGCGGCGCCGGCTTCCGGATCCTCGCCGAGCGGGTCGGGGCGGTCGACTCGTCCGCCCTCGGCGCGACCGCGCGCGAGGAGGAGCCGCAGTTCTGGCAGTTCGCGGGGCTCGTGCCCGAGGCCTCCGGCACTGACCGGACCGTCTTCAACCTGAAGATCACCCTCGAGGAGAAGCTGGGTGTCCACGTCGCCTCCTTCTCTGGCAGGACGGCGGTCTACAAGGTGATGGGCAACCCGAAGGTCCTCGGCTCCTACTACGCCGATCTCACCGACGAGCGGATGGAGACGATCGGTGCCTTCGGCCACAACCGCTACTCGACCAATACGTGGCCGTCGTTCACGCGCGTCCAGCCGTTCGGGGTGCTCGGCCACAACGGAGAGATCAACACGATCGAGCAGCTCCGCCAGGAAGCCCGCATGCTCGACGTGCCGATCGGCGAGGGGAACTCCGACTCCCAGGACCTGAACCGGACGATCGAGTCGCTCACCCGCCGCAACGGGCTGTCCCTCGCCGAGGCGATGGAGATGGTCGTGCCGCCGATCGTCGACGAGATCGCGGGCCTCCCGCAGGAGCTCCACTCCTTCTACATGTACCTGCGCCAGGCGATGGGCCCGTTCGCGCAGGGGCCGGTGGCGCTGATCGCGCGGCACCTGGACGAGTGCGTCTTCTCGGCCGACGCCATGGGCCTCCGCCCGCTGTGGAAGCTGGAGACCCATCAGGACTTCGTCTTCAGCTCCGAGCCCGGCGTTGTCTCTGTGGCCGAGATGGTCTCCGAGCCCCAGCCGATGGCCCCGGGACAGAAGTACATGGTCCTGATCGACCGCGACCGCAAGCGGGCGACGCTCCATCCGCACGCCGAGATGCTGGTCGAGGTCCAAAGGCGCTGGCTGGAGCGCACAGGAACCGACCGGGTGGCCGGCTACGACCGCGCCCTGGAGACCGGCGGGCCGCTCGAGGGGCCAGAGATCCCGGGCTACACGGATGCGGGCCCGGAGGAGCCGGTCAAGGTGGAGGATCGCGTGCTCGCCGGCTTCGGCTGGCAGCGCGACGACGTCAAGCTCGTCCAGCAGATGGCCGACAACGGCGCCGAGCCGATCGGCTCACTGGGCTACGACGGTCCGCTCGCCGCCCTCTCCCCCGAGCGCCAGAACCTCGCTGACTACTTCAAGGAGACGGTCGCCGTGGTCACGAACCCGGCGATCGACCGCGAGCGCGAGATCGAGCATTTCTCGACGCGCGCCGTCTTCGGCCGCCGTCCGCCGATCGGCGATCCGTCCTCCGACAGCCAGACGATCGAGACGGACTTCCCGGTGATCCTCGGCGGCCACCACGGCCTGGCGCCCCTCCCACACAGCGCCTACCGGCGCATCGCCATCCAGCAGGGCACCTATCTGCTCGAGGACCTCTGGGACGCCTTCGGGGACCGCTCCAAGGCGATCGACATCGCGCTGCTCGAGTCGGAGACGACTCAGGGCGCGATCGAGCGACTCCGACAGGAGGCCGTCAAGGCGGTGAGCGAGGGCTGCGAGCTGCTCGTCCTCACCGACCGGACCGTCTACGACGGCGACCGCCGCTACATCGATCCGCATCTGGCCACCTCCGCCGTCGACCAGGCCCTCAAGCAATACGAGGTCTCGGACGGCGAGAACCTGCGCCGGCGCTGCGCGCTCGTGCTCCGCTCGGCCTCGGTCCGCAACGTCCACGACGTGATGATCGCCCTGGGCTTGGGCGCGAACGGCGTCTGCCCCTACGTGATGGTCGAGGTGATCTGCGTCGACGACTACGAGAACGACGTGGCCAACCTCTGCTCGGCACTCCGCAAGGGGATCGAGAAGGTGATCTCGACGATCGGGATCCACGAGGTCCGCGGCTACGCACGCCAGTTCTCCTCGATCGGGATCAAGCCCGCGCTGGCCGAGATCTTCCACACCGAGGCGTTCGCGGCGAGCCAGACGGGCGGCATGGGCTTCGCCCAGCTCGACGCCGACACCGACCAGCGGCAGAAGATCCTCGCCGGGGACGAGGAGTCCAAGCCGGCCAAGACCTTCCGCTTCTACCCGAAGGTCTACAAGGCGGCGATCGCGACGGCCAACGGGACGGCGGGATTCGACGAGTACTCCCGGAAGGTGCGTGACCTCGAGAAGGAGAGCCCGATCTCGATGCGGCACATCATGGGACTGCGCAAGGAGCCCGACCGCGACCCGGTCTCTCCCTCGGATGTCGATGCCGGCATCGGCCACCACGACTACCCGGTGGTGATCAGCTCGATGAGCTTCGGCTCGCAGTCCGAGCCCGCCTTCCGCGCCTACGCGGAGGCGGCGAAGGCGATCAACATCCTCTGCATCAACGGGGAGGGCGGCGAGATCCAGGACATGTATGGCCGCTACCGCAAGTGGCGCGGTCAGCAGGTCGCCTCGGGCCGCTTCGGCGTGTCCGCCGAGATGCTCAACTCCTCCTACGTGGCCGAGATCAAGATCGGCCAGGGCGCCAAGCCCGGGGAGGGTGGCCATCTGCCCGGCAAGAAGGTCTCGGAGAAGGTCGCCTCGGCGCGTAATGCGTCGCCGGGCACCGACCTGATCTCACCTTCGAACAACCACGACCTCTACTCGATCGAGGATCTCGCCGAGCTGATCGACGAGCTGAAGACGGTCAACCCGGATCTCCGGGTCTCGGTCAAGGTCCCCGTCGTCCCGAACATCGGCACGATCGGCCTCGGCATCGCCAAGGCGGGCGCGGACATCATCACGCTCTCGGGCTTCGAGGGTGGGACCGGCGCCGCCCGCCAGCACGCGCTTCGCCATGTCGGCCTGCCCTCGGACATCGGCACCCGAGCGGTGCACCGGGCCCTGATGGAGGCCGGGATTCGCAACCGGGTCGAGGTCTGGGCTGACGGCGGCTACCGCCACGCGCACGACATCGTGAAGCTCCACTGCATGGGGGCCAACCGGGTCGCGTTCGGCACCCTGGCGATGGTCTCCCTCGGCTGCACGATCTGCCGCGGCTGCCAGCTCGACACCTGTCACGTCGGGATCGCCACCCAGATCGAGACCGAGGAGCAGGCCCAGGAGCACGGCCTCAAGAAGTTCACCCCGCAGGCCGTCGATTCGGCCGCCGAGAGCTGCGCCCGCTTCTTCCAGGCGATGGGCGAAGAGGTCAAGGAGGTCGTCGGCTCACTCGGCTACGACCGTGCGCAGGACCTCGTCGGCCGGTACGACCTGCTCGAGCAGGTCTCGCATCAGGAGAAGATCGACCTGGCCCCGCTGATCACTCCGCTCGAGGAGTTCCTCGATCTCGAGCCGATCGACCTGCCGGTCGAGGAGGAGGCCCTCGTGGAGGCCCGCGCCGAGGCCGGGCTGGTTCGCGCCAAGCCGCTTCGGATGGAGCCGAAGCAGGCCTCCGCCGAGATCGCCCAGGTCGCGGGCAAGGTGTTCGACGGCTCCTGTGTGAGCGTGGAGTTCCCGCGCCGCACCGACGCCAACGACCGCGTCCTCGGCACGGAGCTGTCCGGCGCCATCGCCCGAGCCCGGATCTACGGCGGCGCCCCCGTGGGCACCGAGAACGATGAGCTGGCCGAGCTCCTCTTCAACGGGGGCTCCGTGGCCGGCCAGGGCTTCGGCGCCTTCAACGAGTGGGGTGTGACCTGCCGGGTCGAGGGCGGCGCCCAGGACGGCGTCGGCAAGACGATGTTGGGCGGAGTCGTCTCGATCATGAAGGGCAGGAACTCCGACGGCAGACGCGTCAACGGCTCGGTCGGCAAATCGTTCGCGTACGGCGCGCAGCGCGGGCGTCTCTTCGTCCAGGGCTCGGCCGATTCGCGGTTCTGCATCCGCCTCTCCGGCGCGGACGTGGTGCTCGCCGGCGAGCCGGAGCAGCCGGTCGACGATTCGCAGGGCTGCGTCGTCGATCGGGCGAACGCCAAGGGGTTCGCCTTCGAGTACATGACCTCGGGCAGGGCCGTGGTACTCGGCGATATCGGCCCGTGGGCCTGCGCCGGGATGACCGGCGGCCGCGTCTATGTCCGCCTCGACGACGAGCTCAACCTCGACCGCGACACGATTCAACGCCGGCTGGGGGAGGGGGCCAAGGTGAAGCTCGAGGAGCTCGACGCAGAGGGCCAGCTCGACCTCGAGGACCTGCTCGGCCGCTACGCCGATGAGCTCCGCGCGACGGACCAGGACGATGAGGCCGACCGGGTCATGGGTCTGGTCGGCGACTCTGGGGCCAACTTCCTGATGATCATCCCCGAGAAGGTCCAGGCGGACCCCAGCATCTCGACCGAGTAGGTCCGGCGTCCCGCCCCTCCGGGCGACCTGCGAACCTTGGCGTTGGTCGGGGAAGATGACGCCAGAGCAAACCAATCACGAGTTGAGGTCGCCCGGGGTAGACGAAGTCATCCGGCTCGAGGACGTCCAGCGGGTCACGGAATCGGCGCTCGCCTACCTGGACCTCGACGACCTCCTCAGGGAGCTGCTCGACCGGGTGACGGACCTGCTCGACGCAGATACGGCCGCGGTCCTTCTCGTCGAGGAGGGAGGTCGGACGCTGGCGGCACGTGCGGCGAAGGGACTGGAGGAGGAGGTGGAGCGCGGGTTCCAGCTCCCGGTGGGCCGAGGGTTCGCGGGGCGCGTCGCCTTCACCCGCGAGCCGGTGGTGATCGAGGACCTCGAGAACGCCACGATCCAGCCGGTCAACCCGCTCTTCGGCGAGAAGGGGGTGCGCTCGCTGCTGGGCGTCCCACTGCTGGTCGAGGGCGAGGTGATCGGGGTCCTCCATGTCGGCTCCCTCACGCCGCGGGAGTTCAACGAGCGCGATATCGAGCTCCTGCAGATGGTGGCCAGCCGAGTCGCCCTCTCGATCGAGCGGTCGAGGCTGATGGTCCAGGGGCGGATCGCCGCCACTCTCCAGCGCAGCCTGCTGCCGCGACAGCTGCCGCAGGTGCCCGGCCTGAGGATGGCCGCCCGCTATCTGCCCGCCGCCGATGAGTCCGCCGTGGGTGGCGACTGGTACGACGTGATCGATCTCGGCAGCCAGTCCGTCGGCTTCGTGATCGGGGACGTGGCGGGGCACGGGATGGCGGCGGCGACCTTCATGGGTCAGCTGCGCAGCGCAATCCGCGCCTACGCGATCGATAACGACGGACCGGCCGAGGTGCTCACCAAGCTCGCTGAGTACTCAGACCGTATGCATTCCCGCATGGCCACGGTGATCTACGCGACCCTCAACCTCACCACCTGGGAGGCCCGGATCGCACGCGCCGGCCATCCATACCCGCTCCTGATCCACTCCGACGGTGCGGCGGAGTTCCTCGCCGAGACGGGCGGGCCGCCGATCGGGACGGTGGGCGGCAAGACGTACGAGGAGGAGGTGGTGGCGCTCGCTGCCGACGAGACGCTCCTGCTCTACACGGACGGCCTGATCGAGCGCCGAGGTCAGCACCTCTCGGACGGGGAGTCGAGGCTACGGGAAGTCGCTTCATCGGCGCCCGACGAGCCCGAGCTCAGGTGCCAGGCGATCATCTCCAGGCTGACGGAGAACACGAGGATCGCGGACGACATCGCGATCCTCGCGGTGCAGACGGTGGGTCTGGACGAGCTCCTCGAGGTCGACATGCCGGCGGCGCCCGCTCAGCTGATGACGTGCCGGCACCTGATCCGTCGCTGGGTGGAGGCCAATAACGGCACCGATGACGACTGCGCGGCGTTTGCGATCGCGGTCTCCGAAGCCTGCGCGAACGCGATCGAGCACGCCTACAGCCTGCGGAACGAGACGATCCACCTGCGGGCGGCGCTCCGCGACGGGATCGCGACCGTGACCGTTGGCGACAACGGCGAATGGCGGGAGCCTCGGGGCGGCAATCGCGGCCGCGGGATTCCGATCATGCGGGAGTTCATGGACGAGGTCTCCGTCGAGCCCTCGCCGCGCGGGACGACGGTGAGCCTCAGCCGCCGGCTGAGGGAGGGCGGATGAGGCCCGAACTGGCACGGCTCTATCTGGAGAGCCAGGGGGACGTCGAGCTCGCCCGGGTGGCCGGCGAAGTCGACGCCTCCAACGTGGGCGCGCTCAGCGAGCGCCTGCTCGACGCCGTGCCCAATCAAGCGCGCGCCCTGGTCCTCGACCTGAGGGAGACCAGCTACATAGACAGCTCTGGAATCAGCCTGATCTTCGACGCCGCGGCGCGCCTCCGAAACCGCCGCCAGGAGCTCCGCCTGGTCGTCACACCGCAGTCGTTCGTCGGAGAGGTCCTCGCAGCCGTGTCGATGGATCAGTCGGTCCCGATCGACCCGGCCCTGGACGACGCGCTGCGCGCGGTGGGCGCCGGAAACGGCCCCGACTAGGCGGTCTCGTCGTACTCCGGCCGGCCCGTGCTCTCGATGACGCTGAGCGAGTAGCGGCCGATCTGAAGCTCGTCCCCGTCGGCGAGGGAACTCCAGTCGACCGGCTCGTCGTTGACGCGGATCCCGTTCATGGAGCGGTCATCGAGGACCCGCAGCTCGCCCTCGGGCGTCTGCACGATCACCGCGTGCCTCCGCGAGACCGTCGGATCGTCGAGCCGGATGTCAGCCGTACGGCTGCGGCCGATTCGCGACCAGCCGCTGGAGAGCGCGATCAGGCGGGTCCGGCCGTCGGCGAACATGGCCAGATACTTGCCGGGCTCGGTGATCGACCCCCGCACGCCATCGAGCCAGTCGGCCGGCCTCGTCGCGGGGCGGGCGCCCCCGATGTCCCGGAGCGTCGGCTGCTCGAATAGCGACGCGCGTCGGAAATCCGTGGCGCCGCAGTTGGGACAGCTGGGGATGGACTCCGTGGGCTCGAAGGAAACCGGCAGCGAACATCCCTGACAGACGAAGGAACCGACGCCACCTGCG
>DASTAI010000427.1:0-3390 GCA_035712865.1 Solirubrobacterales bacterium | reverse complement strand
ACCCCGAACTGGTACTCACGGTGCGGCGCGTCGGCTACCGCTTCGCCGACGACACCCCCGCCGAGCCGCTCTAAGAGGGCTGATGCGGGTCATCCACGCACGCGGATGCCGCCGCATGCCGTCGCTGGGCCGCCCCCCGCGTCCTCGCGGGTAGGGCACCGCTACCCGCTTCGGATGCGTGCGGCGTCCAGCTCGGCCTGCGACGCCACCGCGCACATGCCTGCCCCCCATCAACCCTCTAGCGGAAGCCGCGCAGCAGCCGCGAGGTGACGCCGCTGATTGTCGCGGCGCCGTACCCGAGGCTGGGGCTGCCTCTCGTAAGCACCGCGATCGAGATGCGTCGGTCGCCGTTGCGGAGGAGCGCCGCCTGGTGCACGCGCCAGCCGTCGTCGTCGGGGAACCAACCGCCCTTGAAGTACGGGGTCCAGCCCTTCGGAACGCTCCGCGGGATGCCCCAGCGCTCATAGGAGACGATCCGGCGAAGCAGCCCCAGCCCGTACTTGCGGTGTCGCTTCGGCAGCAGGGAGCGGATGCGCGCGAAGAAGCGGACCTGGTCGCGTGCCGTCACCTGGCAGCCGCCCCAGACCGGATAGGCGGCGAACCGCCTCATCCCGGCCCGGTGCGCGAGCCGGCTCAACCCGGCCATACCGACGCGGTCGTAGACCGTCGTGGCGGCATCGTTGTCGGAGACGCGCACCATCGGGCCGAGCAGATGGCGCTCTCCGGGATGGAGCCCGCGCCTTCGCACATCCCCGCGGTCGAGATAGGCCACCAGGAGCATCGCCTTCACCAGGCTCGCCGAGGAGTACTGGACGGAGGCGCGGAAGCCATGCACCCGCCCGCGCTCGTCGATCACGGCGAACGATGCGCTGCCGGCTCTTCCCACCAGGAACCGGCTGGCCTCTCGGACCCGCTTGTGCCAGGGGAAGCCCTTGTGCTTCGCGCCGATCGCCGAGCCGGCCGGCAGTGCGACCAGCGCGCACGCGGCGAGGCAGGCGAGGCGCTTCAGACGTTCAGGTGGTAGCCGCCGCGGTACTGCCTCGGGCCACCGACGATCTTCGTCTCCGAGCCCGAGCCGCCGCTGGGCCGTGAGGCGAAGCCGGGGGCGGAATCGAGGCCACGGCGACGGTCCACCTGCGTGAGCGAGAGCTTCGCGTTCAGGTTCTGAGTCGAGTTGGGCGGCATCCCGAAGCACCTCTTCGCGGTCTTCCATCGCTCACCTTCTCGGACGCGTCGGACGGCCAGCGGACGGATCGGGGTCGAGTGACTCCGGGCCGCCGGAAAGCGGGATGATGTCGAACGGGCAACCCGGAGGACGGTGACGATGAGCGCGACCGAGTCCCTCACGTACGAGCAGGCGCGTGAGCAGCATCGCTGGCAGGTGCCGGAGCGCTACAACATCGCCGCCGACGTCTGCGACCGCCAGCCCGGCGAGAAGACCGCGATGATCTTCGAGGACTTCCGCGGGAACGAGCGCGAGGTGAGCTGGGCCGAGCAGCGCTCGCTCGCCAACCGCGCGGCGAACCTGCTCGTCTCACGCGGAGTCGAGCGAGGCGACCGCGTCGCCGTCTGCGCCCCGGCTTCGCCCGAGACCGCGGCGATGTTCCTCGGCACCTGGAAGACCGGGGCGATCCTGCTCTCGCTCTCGGTTCTCTATGGCGACGAGGGGATCGAGCACCGCATCCGCGACTCCCAGCCGCGGGTGATCGTCACCGATGCCGAGAACGCGGAGCGGATGCCGACCGGCCTGGTGGAGGAGGTGATCGTGCTCGACTCCGGTCTCCTGGCGGAGCAGAGCGACTCCTTCGAGACGGTCGACACCTCGGCCGAGGACCCGGCCCAGATCTACTACACGTCCGGGACGACCGGGCTCGCCAAGGGCATCCTGCACGCTCACCGCTACATCCTCGGGCACGAGGAGTTCGTCTACTGCCACGACGTGCAGGAGGGCGAGCTGTTCCACGGCATGGGGGAGTGGGCGTGGGCAGCCGGCATCTGCCCCCTGATCGGACCATGGCGCTACGGGGCGGTCCAGTTCGTCTACGCGCGGGAGGGTGGATTCGACCCGCACGAGCAGCTCGAGGTGCTCTCGAAGCGCGGCGTCACCAACGTCTTCACGACGCCGACCGCGATGCGGTCGATGATGGCGATCGAAGACGCGGCAGAGCGCTATCCGCAGAGATTCCGGCGCGTCTGCTCGGCAGGCGAGCCGCTGAATCCCGAGGCGATCCGCTGGTTCCGGGATCAGTACGGCGTCACGGTGCTCGACTACTACGGCCTGAGCGAGTCCTATCCGCTCTGCGGCAACTTCCCCTTCATGGAGGTGCGTGAGGGCTCGATGGGCAAGCCGATGCCCGGCTGGGACGTCCAGATCCTCGACGAGGACGAGAACCCCGTCGAGCAGGGCCAGCGTGGCGAGATCTGCCTGCGGGCGCGCTCGAACCCGCACTATCCGCTCGGCTACTGGCGGAATCCGGAGGCCACTCGCGAGGACTTCGAGGGCGAGTGGTTCCACAGCAGGGACGCCGCCGAGCAGGACGAGGACGGCTACTTCTGGTACTCGGGCCGCGCCGACGACGTGATCATCTCGGCCGGTTACCGGATCGGCCCGTTCGAGGTCGAGTCCGCCTGCATCGAGCACCCGGCGGTGCGGGAGGCAGCGGCGGTGGCGTCCCCGGACGAGCGCCGCGGCAACATCGTCAAGGCGTTCATCGTCCTGGCCGACGGATCGGATCCCTCCGACGAGCTCGCCGACGACATCAAGGGCTTCGTGCGCGGGCACCTCTCGGCCTATGCCTATCCGCGGCGGATCGAGTTCGTCGAGGAGCTGCCCAAGACGCTGACCGGCAAGATCCGCCGCATCGAGCTCCGTGAGGCGGAGCGTGAGCGGGCGACGTAACCAAAGGAGCGCGACGGGGCTACCCCCGATGGAATGACGACCAAGGAAGAGTCGCTCAGCTCCGAGGCCCTGGACGTGGTCGTGAAGCTCCTCTTCGGGCTCGAGGAGGAGCGTGGCCTGCATGACTTCTATGACCGCCTCTGCGAGGCCATCTGCCTGCAGACCTCGATGGAGCGAGCGGTTCTCTTCCTCTACGACGCCGAGCGCAGAATGGTGCTCCCCGCGGGCAGCCACGGCGTCTATCGCGAGTTCATCCAGCACGGCTATGGGACGCTCGAGGAGACGCCGATCGCGCAACGGGCGCTGTCCGAGGACCGCGTCGTCGAGACCACCGACCTGGAGCACGACGTGCCGGCGCGCTACAGGAACCTCCCCGGCATCGTGAAGCTCACCTGCACCCCGGTGGCCGCTGCCGGGCGCTGGCTGGGCGTGATCTTCGCGGACCGGGACGGGCAGCCATTCGCCACCACCTCGCACGAGCGCTCGACCAT
>DASTAI010000426.1:0-6705 GCA_035712865.1 Solirubrobacterales bacterium | reverse complement strand
GGCACGACCACCCGCATCGGAGCCGGACCCTCCGGAGGAGAAGCCGGATGCGCTGTCACGCGAGGAGGAGCCCGCAAACGGCACTCTCGGCTCGCTGGTCGAGTCGACGGCACGCGCCGGGTTCAGCGGCGCCCGCGGCGTGGCCAGGCGGCTGGGGCTCGACCGGGTCGTCGATCGCGGCGTCGACCGGGCGCTCGACAGCGAGACGGCGGCGAAGGCGACCGAGCGCTTCCTCGACAACGACACGACCAAGCGGGTCTGGGACAAGGTCCTGGAGAGCGACGAAGCGCAGAAGCTGGTCGAGCGCGTGGCGGAGGCACCGGAGGTGCGCGCCGCGATCACCCGCCAGGGCGTCGGCCTGCTCGAGGACCTCCGCCGCGGAGTCCGGAGCGCCGCCCGGCGGGTCGACACCGCAGTGGAGCGGATCGCCCGCAGGATTCTGCGCCGGCCTCAGCGGGAGCGTCGCCCGATCTTCGCCGGCGCCTTCAGCCGGCTGCTTGCGCTGGCCATCGACGCCGGCGTTGTCTACGGCTCACTGCTGCTGATCACCGCGGCGATTGCGGCCCTGGTCAACGCCTTCTCGAGCGGCGACCAGAACGCCGATACGGCGGTGCTCGCAGTCGGCCTCTTCGCCTGGTCGGTGATCGCCTTCGCCTATCTGGTGATCTTCTGGTCCGGGGCCGGCAGGACTCCGGGGATGTCGTTCGTCGCCATCCGCATGCTCTCCGAGGACGCCACGCCCGTCAGGCCGGGACAGGCGATCCGTCGTGTGATCTGGGTCGGACTCTCGGCGCTGCCGCTGCTGCTCGGGTTCTGGGGGGTCTTGTTCGAGCGCGAGCGCCGCGGCTGGCCCGACCGGCGCGCCCACACGGTCGTCTGTTACGCCGACCCGGACCTGGATCAGGACCTGGCCTAGCCGTGTCGAGCGAGAACATCGAGGTGGTCCAGAGAAGTCTTGCGGCGTTCGAAGGCAACGCCGACATCTGGGCCGAGACACTCGATCCATCCTTCGAGTGGCATCCACTGGAGGAGGGGAACATGCCCTCGCGTGGGTTCGAGTCGGCGTCGCGAGTGCGCGAGCGCTGGCTCGAAGGGTGGGATGAGCATCGGATTGAGGTGGAGGGCATGCTGGATGGAGGCGACAGCGTCGTGTCCACCGTGCATCTCAGGGGAACCGGGAAGGGAAGCGGAGTCGAGGTCGACCTGCGCATCTACATGCACTGGAGGCTGCGAGAAGGCAAGCTCGTCTACCTCTACGAGTACGACGACCGTGCCGAGGCGCTCAGAGCAGCCGGAATCGCGGACTGACCGTCCGGCCGGATGGCGGCCGGCCGGCTCTCAGACCGGCTCGTCGAGCAGCTCGTTGGCCTCGCTCCACTTGCCGGACGGAACCCGAAGCGCGATGTCGCCCTTGCCGTATTCGTCCAGTGGGTAGTCCGAGGTGATCACGGCCTTGACGCCGGCGTCCGTCAGCTGCTGGCGCCAGGCCCGCGCCGTCTCGAGGTCACCGAAGTCGCGGACCACGTCCCAGTCGTCGTAGCTAGCGTCGCCCACCTTCAGCTCGGCGAGGCCATCGGGATGCAGCGAGTCCTCCCCGACGCCGAAGAGCTGGCGGAACTTGTCGCTCAGACCCACGGGGCGAACCCTAGGCGCGGGAGTGGATGCCCGTGAGCTCCTCGGAGAGCTCGCGGAGCCGCCGGCGGGCCTCCGGATCCTCGGCCTGGGGATGGGGCGCCGACTCCCTGTTGCCGTCGAAGTAGTGGCCGTTCACGTTCTCGAGCTCCGGTGAGGTGATCAGTCGCATCGTCGCGGCGATGCCATCCTCGAGCGGCGTCACCGGCTCGATGCCGGCTCGGCTGACCATGTTGGTCGGCATGTAGGTCCCGGGATGCAGGCAGTTCGCCGTGATGCCGGTCCCCTCGAGCTCCTCGGCGAGGTCGAAGGTGAACTTGACCAGGGCGAGCTTGCTCTGGCAGTAGGCCTGGCCGCCCGAGTAGCTGCGCTCCAGCATCACGTCGTCGAAGTCGATGGGCATCTGGCCGGCCGAGCTGACGTTGACGATCCTGCTCGGGGCCGAGCGCTCGATCAGGGCTAGCAGGCGCCTGGTGAGCAGGAAGGGAGCGAGGTAGTTGACCTGGAAGGTGAGCTCGTAGCCGTCTTCGCTCTCCTCGCGCGGCCCAGCCGTTCCGATGCCGGCGTTCTTCACCAGCACGTCGATCCGCTCCTCGCCGCCGAGCGAATCGGCGAGCTCGCGCACCTGATCCAGTGAGGCGAAGTCGGCGCGCCGCCACTCGAGCTCGCCGGTCGCGCGCGCGGCCAGCTCCTCTATCAGCGCGTTGCCCTTCTCCTCGTTGCGGCCATGCAGGATCAGCCGCGCGCCGCTCGGTGCAAGCTCGTTCGCGATCCCCTTGCCGAGGCCGTCGGTGGCCCCGGTGATCACGATCGTCCTACTCACTGAGCTCGACGCGCTCGATCACCTGCGGCTCGGACGGGCGATCTCCGGCGCCCGTCTCGGTGCCTTCGATCGCGTCGACCGCATCCATCCCGCTGCTGACCTCGCCGAACACGGTGTGCTTCCCGTCGAGCCACGGCGCTGCGTCGGTCGTGACGATGAAGAACTGCGAGCCGTTGGTGTCGGGGCCGGCGTTCGCCATCGCGAGGGCTCCGCGAACCACCTTGTGGTCGTTGAACTCGTCCTCGAACGTGTACCCCGGGCCGCCGGTCCCCGTTCCCTCCGGATCGCCGCCCTGAATCATGAAGTCCTTGATGACGCGGTGGAAGATCAGCCCGTCGTAGAAGCCGTCACCGGCGAGCTTGCGGAAGTTCTCGACCGTCTTCGGCGCGTCGTCGTCGAAGAAGGTGACGGTGATCGGCCCGGCATTGGTGTGGAGGGTCGCCTCCGACATCGCGACCACTCTAGCGAGCGTGCCGATGCGGACCCGTAAAAGGCGATGAGCGTTTGATGAGCGCGGCACCGTAGCTTCGCCACATGGCATCCGGGCTGAAGAGAGCGGCCCTGCTGGCGGTGGCCGGCCTGGCGCTGAGCGCGGCACCCGCGTCCGCCGCGATCACGACGTCGAGCGTGACCAGTCCCGCCGGCCCCGCTTTCCAGATCTACAACGAGGACACGCCCAACACGATCGCGGTCGCCGGCAGCACCAACAGCAGCGCCCCCGCGACGGACCAGGTGGATCTGCAGTGTTTCTACGGCCCCAGCTCGTCGACCCACAAGGCGGTGGCGACGAACGTTCCGCTCAATCCCTCCGACGGAGGTTTCTCGATCGCCGACGGCGACCTGAGCCAGGTCCAGTTCCACGCCTGCACGCTCCGGGCAGTCCCCGCCGGATCGATTCCCGGCGATCTCACTCCCTTCACCGGCCAGGTTCTCGCTGTCGGCCATCGCGAGACGATCAGGGTGTCCGGGGGTCCGAATGACGGCACCGTCCAGGACTACTACGTCCACGCGCAGCAGCTGAGCGCCGCCGCCGACTATGACTCCTACGGCAGCTGCGGGCTCTGCGACGCCTACCTCCTCAACTCCGAATACAGCCAGACGACCACGACGTTCTTCGGCAACGACTGGTTTCCCCTCGACGACTCACCCAGCACCTCAGGCGGCACCCGCTCCCCGATCCGAGTCGACGGCGCCGATGCCTACTCGGTGAGGAGGGCGGCCCACACCAATCCGGAGGCAAGCGGATTGCCCGCGCTGACCTACGGCTACAGCCTCGATCCCTCGAACGGCAATCTGACCATCACCGAGTCGAATCCGATCGTGAAGTGCCCGAACCCGAGCTTCCCACCGAACGAGACGACCTGCCCCAACTTCCTCGGCAGCGGCGTCACGGTCAACCGGACGATCACCCAGGAGTCGGGAGGTCACCTGGTCTTCATCACGGATCGCTATCTGAGCACCGACGGGCAACAGCATTCGCTAGACCTGCTGCCCGAGAACTTTCAGGATTTCAATCAGAACGGCCACACCGTCGCCTACAAGTTCCCCGGCGAGAGTTCGTTCTCGACCCATGTCTCGGGAGACGTGGTCGCGTTCTCCGACAGCGTGCCGGCGGCGATCTACGTGAACGTGCAGGGCTCCCCGGACGGGACCGAGTCGACGGGCGAGGGGGCGATCGTCTTGGACCGCCCGGCCTCCCCAGCCACCTTCGACTACGTCTACCAGTCGGCCAGCCAGTTCCAGTTCCACCAAACCGCGCTGGTGACGAGCTCCTGCTCGCCGAGCTTCAGCTTCGCCTATGCGAGCGCCTACCAGGCAGCCTTTGTGGCGAGCTTGGCGCAGGGTGCGATCGACCGCTTCACCGGCTCACCCGCCACCGTCTGCGCGCCGCCGAGCGGTCCCGCGTCGCAGCCGCAGGCCGGCCCCACGGGCCAGCGCGCCGCGGCGCTCAAGAAGTGCAAAAAGAAGAGGAAGCCACAGGCACGAAAGAAGTGCCGTAAGCGGGCCAAGCGGCTGCCGGTCTAGGCCCGTCGCGTCAGCCTGCCGCGACGGGCACCGGCTGCTTGTCCGGCATCCACGGCCGGCGCCAGCCGCCATAGCCGTGCATCAGGTTGGAGGCGCCCTCCGGTCCCCAGCCGCCGACGCGGTAGGGCTCGAGCGGGCACGGGTTGTCGAGCAGCGGCTGGACGATCCTCCAGGTCTCGAGCACGCTGTCTTCGCGCGCGAAGCGCTGCTGGTCGCCGGCCAAGGCATCGGCCAGCAGCCGCTCGTAAGGACCCGGCTGGTCGCCGAACTGCTGCTTGAAGAGCAGGTCGAGGTGGACCCGGTGCAGCTTCTCCTCGCCGGGCTGCTTCGCCTCGAGCAGGACGCGGGCGCCGGCGTCGGGATCGATCCGGAGCACGAGCTCGTCCGTCGCCGGGATCGGGCCGCCGCCGATGCCGACCTGCGGTGGGCTCTGGAGGATGATCCTCACCTCGGTGACCTTCGCGGCGAGCTGCTTGCCGGCGCGAATGAAGAAGGGGACGCCGAACCAGCGCCAGTTCTTGATGTCGAGGCGCAGCCCGACGAAGGTCTCCGTCTCCGACTTGGGGTCGACACCCTCGATCTCGCGGTAGCCGTCGTACTGGCCGCGCACGTAGCGACTCGGGTTCGCTCCGGGGATCGCCTTGAAGAGGTCGAGCTTGGAGTCTCGGATCGAATCGGGCTCGGCGCCGGCCGAGGGCGGCTCCATGGCGACAAGGGCGAGCGTCTGCAGGATGTGGTTCTGGACGACGTCGCGGAGGCAGCCGACCGAGTCGTAGAAGCTGCCGCGGTCATCGACCCCGAAGTTCTCCGCCATCGTGATCTGGACGGACTCGACGTAGCGGCGGTTCCAGATCGGCTCGAAGAGCGAGTTCGCAAAGCGCAGATAGGTGATGTCCTGGATCGGCTCCTTGCCCAGGAAGTGGTCGATCCGGTAGATCTGGGACTCGTCGAGGATCTCGTGGATCTGGTCGTTGAGCTCCACGGCGGACTGGTAGTCGTGACCGAACGGCTTCTCGATCACCACCCGCGAGTTCTTGGTCAGGCCCGCGCTGCCGAGCCGCTGGATCACGCCGGCGAAGAGCGAGGGGGGGATCTCGAGATAGAAGACCGGCAGCTTGGCGAAGGAGACGGCCTGCTTCAGCCGTCGGAAGGTGTCGAAGTCGTTGTAGTCGCCCTGGACGTAGCTGAGGTTGTCCGCGAACCGCTTGAAGACGTCCTCGTCGATCTCTCCCGTCCCCTTCGCCTCGAATCTGGCCTCGATGGCCTCGCGAGCGTGCTGGTGGAGGTCGTCGTCGCTCCAGTCGCTGCGCCCGACGCCGATCACGGGCACCTTCAGCGTCCCGTTCTCGCACAGGTCGTAGAGCGCCTTCAGGGTCATCTTCCGCGCCAGGTCGCCCGTGATGCCGAAGACGATGAGGGCGTCACCGTTGGAGCCGGCGGGCGGGCCTGAATTCGTCTGTGCCACGACCTGAACCTAGCGGACCCGCACCGTGGTGAGTGGGCGATGACCCGTAGGATTGCCGCGATGGCGCAGCTCGGAATGGTCGGCCTGGGACGGATGGGTTCGAACCTCGTTCGCCGCCTCATGCGGGACGGACACGACTGCGTCGTCTACGACGTCAATCCCGACCCGATCAAGCAGCTGGAGGGCGAGGGGGCGAGCGGATCCGGCTCGCTCAAGGAGCTGGCCGAGAAGCTCGAGGCGCCGAGAGCCGTCTGGATCATGGTCCCCGCAGGCGACATCACGGAGACCACGGTCAAGGAGGTCGCCGAGGTCCTCGACAAGGGGGACGTGATCATCGACGGCGGCAATTCCTACTACCGAGACGACATGCGCCGGGCCGCGATGGTGGGTGAGCAGGGGATCGACTACATCGACTGCGGCACCAGCGGCGGCGTCTTCGGGCTCGATCGCGGCTTCTGCCTCATGATCGGCGGGCCGGACGCGGCCGTGGAGCGCCTCGATCCGATCTTCAAGTCCATCGCCCCCGGTGTCGACACCGCCGAGCGAACGCCTGGCCGTGAGGGAGATCCTGACACCGCCGAGAACGGCTACCTCCACTGCGGCCCGAACGGCGCCGGCCATTTCGTGAAGATGGTCCACAACGGCATCGAGTACGGCGTCATGGCGGCGTACGCCGAGGGTCTCAACATCCTCAAGAACGCCAACGCGGGCAAGGTCGAGAGGGAGATGGACGCCGAGACCGCCCCGCTTGAGCACCCCG
>DASTAI010000425.1:0-11583 GCA_035712865.1 Solirubrobacterales bacterium | reverse complement strand
CCGGCGACAACGTCAACCTGGCCGTGGGCCAGGGTGATCTCGAGGCGGATCCCCTGCAGATGGCGGTTGCGTACGCCGCGCTGGGCAACGGGGGCACCGTGGTGCGGCCGCACGTCGCCGACGATGTGGAGAGCGTCACCGGCCGCGTGCTCCAGGAGATGCAGCCGGCCCCCGAGCGTCACCTCGACATCTCTCCCACCACCCGCGACACGATCATGAGCGGCCTGACCCGCGCCGCGACCGAGCCGGGAGGCACCTCGTACCCGGTCTTCGGCAACTTCCCGTTTGCGGTCGCCGGCAAGACCGGTACCGCCCAGCGGCCGAACCAGCCGGATCAGTCCTGGTACATCGTTCTCGCGCCGGCCAAGAACCCGCAGATCGTGGTGGCCGTCACGCTCGAACGCGGCGGCTTCGGCGTCGACACCGCGGCGCCCGTGGCGGCGCGAATTCTCGAGCGCTACTTCCACCTCCCGATCACGCCCTCCGCCTCGTCGGTCAGCGCGGCCAACGGCAAGGTGCCAGAGTGATCACGGCAGGATCCCGCCCGCCGTCTACCCTTAGCGGGGAGGGTCGTCCCAGTTTGGGGCGGGACCACAGCTGATGGAAGCAGCACCACTCACGCTTACACCCAGGCGCACTCGCCTAGTCGAGCGCGTCGGCGTCGCCTATTTCGACGGCTGGCTGATGGCAGCCGCGCTCGGCCTGGTCGGGTTCAGCGTCTTCACGCTCGCCGTCGCGACGCCCGATGCCGTGCAGGGCCAACCGCTCTACTTCGCGATGCGGCAGACGCTCTATGCGCTGGTCGGGCTCGCCCTGCTGCTGGCGGTCGCGAAGATCGACTACTCCCGGTTCCGCGAGATCCGCGTCGGCCTCTACTCGCTGATGATCGCCTCGATCTGCGTCGTCTTCGTCTTCGGCACCGCCGTGCGCGGATCCCACCGTTGGATCGAGCTCCCCTACTTCCGCTTCCAGCCCTCGGAGCTCGCCAAGCTGTTGCTCATCGTCTCCCTCGCCGCGTTCGTGATCGAACGCAACCGCCGTGGCACCCCGCTGCGCCAGACGCTCCGTATGCTGGCGCTCGGCCTGGTCCCGGCGGGACTCGTCTTCCTGCAACCCGACCTCGGCACGGGCATCGTGCTCGTGGTCATCACACTCGCAATTCTTTTCCTCGCCGGGGTGCCCTGGAGGCACTTCGCGGTGATCGGCGGTTTGGCGGCTGCGGTCGTCAGCTTCGTCCTGGTCATCGCCCCGGCCGCCGGTCTGCCGAGCCCGCTTCACGGCTATCAGCAGGATCGGCTCACCGCATTCCTGCATCCCTCTAATGACCCGAGCGATGCGAGCTATCAGGTCAACCAGAGCGTCACCGCAATCGGATCCGGCGAGAAGACCGGACGGGGTGACAACTCGACCCAGACCAAGCTCCTGTTCCTTCCCGAGCGGCACACGGACTTCGTGTTCGCCGTGATCGGGGAGCGCTTCGGATTCATGGGAGCAGCATTCGTTCTGTCCCTATACGCCCTGCTTATCTGGAGAATCACGCGCATCCTGACGCTCTCCAAGAACTTGTTCGGGACCCTGATCGCGGGCGGCATCGTCGCCATGCTCATGTTCCAGATCCTTGTGAACGTGGGCATGACGCTCGGCATCATGCCCGTGACAGGCATCACCCTGCCCCTGATGTCTTACGGGGGCTCCTCGGTGATCGCCACCTTCCTCGCGATCGGGCTCCTGCAGAGCATTCACACTCAGGCGCGGCTCAACACCTCTCCACGCAGCAGGGCGCCTATCCCACTGTTGCGCTGAGCCACCAAGAGCACACCCGAAGGACATCCACGACCAGAGGCCCCGCGCGAAGCGGTGGTCCGGTCGTACGTGCCTGGCTCAGCCAGAAAGGAACACCATGAAGAAGAACATCCTCGTCAGCGTCGACCCGGGGGAGACCCGGGTGGCGACGCTCGAGGCCAAGAGCGCGCCCTCGAAGAAGCGCAAGAAGGCGGCTCCCAGCGACGAGTGGAAGGTCGCCGAGCTCTACGTGGAGCGCCGCGGCCGCCGCTCGATCGTCGGCAACATCTACAAGGGCAAGGTCGACAACGTGCTTCCCGGCATGGAGGCCGCGTTCGTCGACATCGGCCTGGAGCGAAACGGCTTCCTGCACGTCGACGAGATCGTGCTCCCCGGCGGTCAGGCGGTTCCCAAGCGGGGCCGGGGCCGGGGCCGCCGCATCGACGAGCTGATCAAGCCCGGCCAGGAGATCATCGTCCAGGTCGTCAAGGATCCACTGAAGACCAAGGGCGCCAGGCTCTCGATGCAGCTGTCGATCGCGGGCCGCTACCTCGTCTACATGCCTCAGGGCGGCGGGATCGGCGTCTCGAAGCGCCTCCCCGACAAGGAGCGTCAGCGCCTCCGAAAGCTGATCGAGAAGGTGGAGATCGGCGACGGCGGCGTGATCGTCCGGACCGCGGCGCAGGGAGCGAAGAAGGAGGACTTTGTCCGCGAGATCGCCTACCTGCACCGCCTCAATGAGGTGGTCGAGGAGCGGGCGAAGAAGTCGGACGTCGGCCAGATGGTCTTCCAGGAGGCCGACCTCTCCATCCGCGTCGTGCGCGACGTGTTGGTCGAGGAGTTCGAGGGGGCGATCCTCGACGACGAGAAGCAGTACGACCGGGTCACGAAGTTCCTGCAGCGCACCGCTCCGGAGCTCGCCGACCGCGTCGAGCTCTACAAGGACAAGCAACCGCTGTTCGAGAAGTGGGGCGTGGAGGAGGCCTTCGACTCGGTGCTCAGTCGCCGCGTCGACCTGCCCTCGGGCGGATACCTCATCATCGACTACGCCGAAGCCCTCACCGTGATCGACATCAACACCGGCAGCTTCACCGGAAAGGGGAGGGGCCGGCTCGAGGACACGATCACCAAGGTGAACGTGGAGGCCGCGGAGGAGGTGGTCCGCCAGCTGCGGATGCGCGACATCGGCGGCATCATCGTGATCGACTTCATCGACATGGCGCGGTCGAGGAACCGCGACCAGGTCCTGAAGACGCTGCGCTCCGCCCTGGACGAGGACCGGACCAAGACCTACGTGGTCGAGGTCTCGCCGCTCGGCCTGGTGGAGATGACGCGGCAGAACGTCACGGACGGGGTCAGGGAGATCCTCACCAAGACCTGCCCTACCTGCGGCGGCGAGGGCGTCGTCGCCTCCGAGGAGACGATGGCGATCCAGATCGTCCGGCAGCTCCAGGAGGTGGTGGAGGAGCAGCCGGATCCCGAGGCGTACCTGATCCGGGTGAACCCCCGCGTCGCGGCGGAGCTGCTCAGCGCGGATTCGGGGCTGACCGAGCTCGAGGAGGAGACCGGCAAGCGGTTCCACTTCGAGGGCGGAGACGCCCTGCCGCTGGACACCTTCCACGTCGTGGAGACGGGGAGCCGCGAGGAGATCGAGGAGCGCGCGCTGCCCTTCCAGGTCGGCGAGGAGGTCCTGGTCTCGATCGAGGAGCCGCACATGTACAACGTCGACGACGCGGTCGCGCGCGTCGACTCCTACATCGTCAGTGTGACCGGAGCCGGCCCTCACGTCGGAGAGCAGCGCATGGTCCGGATCGAGAGCGTTGGCCGCTCGGCGGCGACCGCCTCCCTGCTCGACAGCGAGGGAAACGTGGTGGAGCCATCGACCAATGGCGGCGGCGGGGAGAAGCTAGAATCCTCGTCCTCCAGCGGGCGTCGGCGCCGCGGCTCCAGAGGCGGCAGGCGACGTTCGCGCGCAGCCAAGAATTGACCTGAGGAACAGCCATGGCCAGCTATGCAGTGATCGAGACAGGCGGCAAGCAGTACCGCGTCGAGAAGGGCTCGACCCTCCTCGTCGATCGCCTGAGCGCCAAGGAGGGCGACAAGGTCGATCTGCGTCCGGTGGCGTTCAGGGACAAGGAGATGGTGCTCGGCAAGGACCTCGAGAAGGTCAAGGTCGAGGCGAAGGTGGCCGGGCACGAGCGCGGGCCCAAGTTGCGGGTGTTCAAGTACCGCCCCAAGAAGGGCTATCGGAAGCGGGCCGGACACCGCTCCGAGCTCAGCCGCCTCGAGATCACCGACGTGAAGATGCTCTCGCGCAAGCCCGCCGCACGGAAGCCCGCCGCGAAGAAGGAGCAGAACGATGGCTCATAAGAAGGGACTCGGTTCGAGCCGCAACGGCCGCGACTCCAACCCCAAGTACCTCGGGGTGAAGGTCTTCGCGGGCCAGTCGGTCAGCGGTGGCGAGATCATCGTCCGGCAGCGTGGCACCCGATTCCGCCCGGGTGACGGCGTCGGCATGGGCCGCGACCACACGATCTTCGCCAAGCGCCCCGGCGTCGTGGATTTCTCCACCGGGCGTCGCGGCCGCACCATCTCCGTCATCGACGGCGAGTAGCGCAGCGGGAAAACCCTGACGTACGAGGCCGCGAGCCGTGTTAGCTTCGCGGCCATGCGCCGGCCCCGAAGGTTGGCGATCTGTCTCGCCGCAATCGCGTCCGTCTCGCTCGTCGCCGCGTCAGGGGCCGCGGCCGTTTCCTCGACCCCGGACGAGGACAACCTCGTCAGGACGTACGCGCCGATCCTGATGATGCGCAACCAGACGGCGGAGGACAACTGCAACACCGACGAGGAGCAGTACAACCCACCGACCTGGGTCGATGTCGTGCTCGGCAATCCTGCCGTCAAGCTCGTCCACTACGTCGACGGCAAGGACGTTCCCGTCGGGAAGGCACCGACCGCAGCCGAAATCGCGGGCCTGAACGGCGACTACTACCTCGACCTGCCCGGCGATCCACTCGACATCAAGTGCCCAGCCAAGGGCAGCTACGCGACGGACTTCCAGACGCTGAGGGACGAGTCCAAGGCCCCGCCTATCACCTACGCGCACATCGCCAGGGAGACGGGCCACGAGGGCCTCGTCGTCCAGTACTGGTTCTTCTATTACTTCAACCAGTTCAACGACGTGCACGAGGGGGACTGGGAGGGCATGCAGATCTCCTTCGACGCGGGCACGCCCGCGCAGGCGCTCGAGGACGGCCCGAGCCAGATCGCGCTCTTCCAGCACGCGGGCGGGGAGCGCGCCGACTGGGACGACGCGAAGGTGCAGAAGGACGGCACGCATCCGATCGTCTACCCGGCGGCGGGTTCGCACGCGACCTTCTACGACTCGGCGATCTATATCCAGAACGGGAGCCACGGCTCTGGGGTCGGCTGCGACAACACGACCGATCCGCACGCCCGCGTCGAACCCGAGCCGGTCATCATCCCGACCCACGCTCCACCCGGGACCCAGTACCAATGGCTGAGCTTCCTCGGCCATTGGGGCCAGCGGGAGAAGGGGTTCAACAACGGACCCCAGGGCCCGGTGACGAAGTCTCAGTGGCTCGAGCCGTTCACGTGGATGGACGGCATTCGCCAGGACAGCCCGACGCTTCCGGGTGGATCCGTGCTCGGACCGGCAGCCGCCACGCCCTTCTGCGGCGCGATCGCCACCGTCTCGGAGTTCATCAACCTGGAGGCGAAAAGCACGATCGGCGCGATCGGGTTGGGGGTGGGCCTCCTGATCCTGATACTGCTTCCGATCTTCCTCACTCGCTGGCGCCCGGTCGACATCTCCCAGCTGCGACATCGGTGGAGGTTGGGCCAGCTGCTGCGGGCGGCGCGCCAGCTCTACGGCCGGTACTGGCGGACGATGTTGGTCTTCGCCTTCGCAGGCTTCGTGATCCTCGGAGCGATACAGGGGCTTCAGTATCTGTTCACGCAGGTCAATGGCGGCAGCCAGAGCTTCACCGTCTCATTCAGCCCGGGAGGGCTCGACCTCAGGATCGACGGCTCGTTCGGCGGCTTCGCCGAGCCGATCGGCTCGGCGATCGTCTCGGGCATGGTCGTCGCCTTCATGCGGCTGCTCGTCAACGGCGAGGAGCACGGGCTGATCCATTGTTGGCGGGCCATGTACGAGCGGCTCTGGCGCGTCGTCGCCGGGCAGCTGGGTGCGACCGCACTCCTCCTCCTGCTGGTCGTCACCGTGATCGGGATCCCCTTCGCCGCCTACTTCTACATCGCCTGGCAGTTCATCCAGCAGGAGATCATGTTCGAGAACCGCTCGATCCCGGATGCGTTCAGGGGTAGCCACAGGCTCGTGAGGGGCAGGTGGTGGAGGACTCTGCGGGTGGCAGGCGTGCTTGCGCTGCTCAGCTTCGCGGTGGGTCCGGTGCTCGGCTTCTTCCTGATCTTCCTGAACTTCTCGCCGATCCTCGTCAACCTGATCGGCTCGATCGTCTTCGCCCTGTTGATCCCCTACGTGGCGATCGGCCGCACGCTGCTCTACTTCGACCTCTGCACAAGCGCGGAGTCCGAGGAAGCGGCAGGCCTCACCCGCCGGTACTGGTTCTCGCGGCCGCGACCCGCGACCAGCACGGGTTAGCCCGCCCCCGGCGAGCACCAGCCCCTAACTTCGGGGCATGCTCTTCGACCGAGCCAAGATCTACGTGGAGGGCGGCCGCGGGGGTAACGGCGTGGTCAGCTTCCGCCGGGAGGCGCACGTGCCGCGAGGCGGCCCGGACGGCGGTGACGGGGGGCGCGGCGGCGATGTCGTCCTGGTCACCGACGCCCAGCGTCGTGACCTCTCCTCGCTCGGTAGGAGCAGGCATTTCCGCGCGGGCCGCGGTAAGCACGGCAAGGGGAAGCGACAGCACGGCGAGCGCGGGGAGGACCGGGTCATCCGGGTGCCTCCGGGGACCGTCGTCCGCGGACTCGACGGGTCCGAGACCGAGCTGCTGGAGGACGGTCAGCGGGTGGTGGTCGCCGGCGGCGGGTCGGGCGGACACGGGAACAAACGCTTCGCCACCTCGACGCGGCAGGCACCCCGCTTCGCCGAGCGTGGGCTCGAGGGCGAGTCCGGCGAGGTCGAGCTGCGTCTCAAGCTCCTGGCCGACGTCGGCCTCGTGGGGTTGCCGAATGCGGGCAAGTCCTCGCTGCTGGCGCGCCTCACCCGAGCCGATCCCAAGGTGGCCGACTACCCGTTCACCACGATCGAGCCGAATCTGGGGACGATCGAGTTCGACGACCAACAGCTGGTGCTCGCTGACATCCCGGGGCTGATCGAGGGGGCCGCCGAGGGTGCGGGCCTCGGCCACGAGTTCCTCGCCCACCTCGAGCGCTGCCGACTGCTCGTCCACCTGGTCGAGGTGGCGCCGGCCGAGGGCGATCCCGAGTCCAACTACCGGGCCGTCCGAAGCGAGCTGGCGGGCTACGGCGCTGCGCTCGACGAGCTGCCGGAGATCGTCGCCCTGTCGAAGGTCGATCTCATCTCCGGCCAGGAGGCCGATCGGCTCGTCTCGGAATGGCGTGAGCGCCAGGGCGAGGATGCCGTCGAGGTGCAGGGAATCTCGTCTGCCACCGGCACGGGTCTGGATCAGCTCGTCCGCGCGATCTTCGCGACCCTCCCGGAGGAGGACTCCCCGGCACGGCGAGGAGACTTCGAAGCTGAGCACCGCGTGTACCGCCCGGGAGTGCAGGAGGGGTTCGACGTGATCCAGGAGGGCGACGGCCGCTTCAGGGTCAGTGGACGGGGGATCGAGTTGCTCATCGCTCGACATGACCTCGAGAACCCTGAGGCTCTGGATTACCTCGAGGGTCGGCTGCGGGAGATCGGCGTCATCGCCGAGCTTCAGCGGGCCGGGTTCGAAGCGGGCGACGAGGTGGTCGTGGGCGAGCTCGAGTTTGAGCTCGATCCGGCGACCTGATGGCGAAGCGGGATCACTCTTAGTCTCCGAGCCATGACCGTCGTCGCGAAACTGGGCTCCTCGATCGTCGCCGGGGAGGAGGGCGCTCTTCGCACGGATGTGCTCGACCGCGTCTGCTCACAGGTGGCGGAGTTGCACGCGGGGGGCGAGAACGTCGTGATGATCACCTCGGGAGCGATTGCGCGCGGCATCCGGGAGCTCGACCTGGGGCGCCGCCCATCGGCGATCGATGAGCTGCAGGCGGCGTCCGCCATCGGCCAGGGCAGCCTCTTCCGCGCGTATGAGGAACGCCTGGCCAGGGGCGATGTGCGGGCCGCGCAGGTGCTGCTCACCGCATCCGACCTGCAGCTGCGGACCAACTACCTGAACGCCCGCCGCACGCTCAGCCGCCTGCTCGAATGGCGGGTCGTCCCGGTTGTCAACGAGAACGACACCACGGCGACCGACGAGATCACCTTCGGCGACAACGACTTCCTCGCGGCACAGGTGGCGATCATGCTCGAGGCGAGGCTGCTCGTCCTGCTCACCGACCAGGCCGGGCTCCACACGAAGGACCCGCGCCGTCACCCCGACGCCGAACTCGTCACAGAGGTGAGCCAGGAGTCGCAGCTGGCCGGCTACGAAATCGGCGAGCACACCTCGCCGTTCGGGCTCGGGGGAATGCGGAGCAAGGTCGCCGCGGCCGGAATGGCTGGCGCGTCCGGCATCGACGCCGTCATCTGCGACGGCACCGCCGACGGGACGCTGCTGGCGGCCGCCGCCGGCGAGTCGACCGGCACGCGCTTCGCGCCTCACCGCGAGCGGTCTTCGAGCTTCAAGCTCTGGCTTCGCTACGCCAAGCCCAGTCACGGCACGCTGCTCGTCGACGACGGAGCCGCGCGCGTCCTGCGCGAGAGCGGCAGCAGCCTGCTGCCGGTCGGCATCACCGAGGTCGAGGGCGATTTCGAAGCCGGCGACGCCGTGGAGGTCACCGCG
Organism: Solirubrobacterales bacterium; assembly: GCA_035712865.1. GTDB lineage: Bacteria > Actinomycetota > Thermoleophilia > Solirubrobacterales > 70-9 > DASUPK01. Next base: position 2,863 of record DASTAI010000425.1, on the reverse strand, counting down.
GACGGTCGAACGATCGGCAAGGGCATCGTCAACTACTCGGCCGGCGAGCTGCGGCGCATCAAGGGCCTGCGCTCGGACAAGGTCCGCGAGCTCATCCCGCACGCCTCCGAGGAGGCCGTGCACCGGGACTACTTCGTCCTCACGTAGCCGTCTGCCCTCTAGCTTGAGTCCGGTTTGCCGGACCTCGCGCTCTACAAACCCCTTCTCGCCCAGCCGCGCTTCAGGAATCAGGCGGTCGCCGGCTTTCTGGCGCAGCTGACCCAGGGTGGCAGCGTCCTTGCCCTGATCCTCGTCATTCAGCAGTCCCGAGGGTCACTCGGACTGGCGGGAATCGCGACGGCCGGTTTCGTCATCGGCATGGCGATCGCTCGACCGATTCAGGGCCGTCTGCTGGACACGCGACAGCCCCGAGATGTCCTGGTGCTGATCGCGGTCGCGCACACCGCGGCCCTGCTCGCACTCGTTCCGATCGCACGGTCCGATCTGCCCGGCGTCGTCCTGGTCGGGATGTCCCTGGTCGCGGGGCTCGGACTGCCGCCCGTGTCGCAGACACAGCGGATGGTCTGGGCGGAGCCCGGAGGGGAGGATCGGACGAGCGTGTACAGCGTCATCGGGATGATCCAGGAGGGTTCGATTCTCGTCGGCCCGCTGTTGGTCGGCGTCCTCGCGAGCGTCGTGTCGCCGTCCGCGGCGCTGATCGTCATTGCGCTCGTCTCCGGCGTCGGGCTGGCCTGGTTGGGGCTCTCGGTGTCCGACGGGGGGACGCGGACGTCCGGCGAACCGCGGCGGGGTCCGCTGCGAGAGAGCGCCGTCCGCCTCGTGCTTCTGCTCGAGCTGTGCTTCGGGATCTCGCTGGGGGCAGTCGAGATCGGGATTCCCGCCCTCGCGACCTCCGCCGGCCACCCCTCGACCGCCGGCTTCCTGCTCGCCATCACCTCGGTGGGCGGGCTCGCGGGCGGACTCCTCTACGGCTCCCGCCGCTGGCGCCTGAGCCCCCGCTCGAGGCTCGTCCTGCTGCTCTCGCTGAGCGCGGTGGGATTCGCACTGATCATCCCGGTCGACAGCCTGCTGCTCGCGGGCGCAGCCCTGCTCGCGCTCGGGGTGGTCCTCACCCCCGTGCTGACGACGCTGATCGTTCTGCTCGATCTGGCCTCGTCCCAGTTCCTGGCGGAGGCCTTCGGCTGGTCATCGACCTCGAGTGCCGTAGGCAGCGGCGCTGGAGCCGCCGTCACGGGGGTGCTCGCGCAGCACCATGGAGCCGGGCCCGCATTCGCGGTCGGGGCGGGGGGATGTGCGCTCGCCCTGCTCGTGGCCGCTCTGGCCCGCGGGCTGCCCGGGACTGGCCAGCCGGCCAGCCCCGGGTAAAGTCCGTGGCGATGGGATCCGGAGAGGAAGCCGGCCTCGTGCTCAGCGACTCACAGCGTGCGGTTCTCACGGCTGTCTGCGACACGGTCGTGCCCTCGCTGCCACGCGATCGCGACCCGAACGGCCTCTGGGGCCGCAAGGCGAGCGACCTCGGTGTCGACCTCGGCGCGGCGCAGCTGATCTCCGAGATTCCCGACCCGGAGCTTCGCGGCGGTCTGCTGATGCTGATCGACGCCCTCGGCGGCCAGGGGATCACCCGCGCGCCCTCGCAGGAGTCGCGCGAGCAGATCCTCCGGAACACCGCTCTCTCGGACCCGCGGGCGGCCGCCGGCGTCGGCGCGCTGATCGCGATGACCCTCTTCCTCACCTACGGCGCGCCCGATCCCGAGACGGGTAAGAACCCCAATTGGGAGACCTTCGGCTACCCGGGCCCCGTTTCGCCGCCCCCGCAGATCGAGAAGCCGCTCAAGATTCACGAGCCGGAGGGCGCGGAGGAGACGATCGAGGCCGATGTCTGCATCGTCGGCTCGGGCTCCGGCGGAGCGGTCACCGCCGCCGTCCTCGCCGGGCGCGGGCTCGATGTGGTGGTGCTCGAGGCGGCCGGCTACTACAACGAGTCCGACTTCAACCAGCTCGAGCTGCCCGCCTATCAGCAGATGTTCTGGCGTGGCGGTCCCACCCCGAGCGCGGACGGCAACGTCAGCCTGGTCGCGGGGACGACGCTCGGCGGCGGGACCACCATCAACTGGACCAACTGCCTGCGCACCAGGCCATGGGTACGACGGGAGTGGGCCGAGCACGGGCTCGGGGATGTGGGCGAGTCCGCGTACGACCGCCACCTGGACACGGTCCTGGATCGGATCAGCGCCAACGACCAGTGCAGCGAGCTCAACGGGACGCAGCAGCGGTTGCGAGAGGGGACGGAGGCGCTCGGCTGGAGCTTCGAGACGATCGTGCGCAACACCGATCGCGACTGCTACTCGCCCGAGATGGCGGGATACCTCGGGTTCGGCGATCAGTCCGGCAGCAAGCAGAGCGCTGACCGGACCTGGCTCGCGGACGCGCAGGAGCACAATGCGCGTTTCCTCACCTTCACCCGCGCGACCAGGGTGCTGACGGAGGGCGGCCGTGCCGCCGGCGTCGAAGCGGTCTGGCAGCCGCCCGATGGCCGCAGCGCGCAGATCACGGTCCGGGCGCCGCGCGTGGTCGTGGCCTGCGGGGCCCTCGAGTCCCCCGCTCTCCTGATGCGGTCCGGGATCGGTGGGCCCGCCGTCGGCCAGAACCTGAGGCTGCATCCGTCGACGGTCGTCGGCGGCGCCTATGGCACGGACCAGGAGGCGTGGTGGGGAGCGCCTCAGGCCGGCCTCTGCGACGAGTTCGCGGATACCGGAGAGGGTTTCGGCTTCCTGATCGAGACTGCGCAGTACGCGCCGGGCTTGATCGGATCGGCCACACCCTGGATCTCGGGGGCCGACCACAAACTGCGGATGGAGGAGTT
>DASTAI010000424.1:0-16682 GCA_035712865.1 Solirubrobacterales bacterium | reverse complement strand
GGTCTTCGATCTCCGACTCCTTCTCCTGCTCTCCCTCGATGCCGACGTAGAGGCTGACGAGGTGGATGTCGTGCTGCTCGATGAGATCGGGCGGCAGGTAGGAGGTCGTGTCGGCGACGACCGCGGTCGAGGGCATCACGGGCTTTCTAACATGCGCGGCCTATGGCTAAGACGCTCGTCACGGGCGCGACCGGCTTCGTCGGCCTCCACGTGGCGAGGGAGCTGGCGCGGAGGGGGGACGACCTGCGCCTCCTCGTTCGCGAGCAGAGCAACCTCGAGCCGCTCGAGGGGATCGAGTACGAGCGTGCGACCGGCGACGTCACCGACCGAGACTCGGTCCGCCGGGCGATGAAGGACGTGAGCCGCGTCTTCCACGTCGCCGGCACGACCTCGATGCGCAGTCGCGACCGCATTCGAGTCTTCGAGGTGAACGTGGAGGGCACGCGGAACGTCTTCGAGGAGGCGCTGAGCGCGGGCGTGGAGCGGGCCGTCCTCACCTCGAGCTCAAGCGCAGTGGGAGCCGCCAAGCCCGGTGAGACGATCGACGAGGAGCAACCGTTCACGGTCGGTCGTCTCGGCGTCGCCTACATCAACTCCAAGCACGATGCCGAGCTGGTGGCGATGCGGACGGCCGCCAGGGGCCTTCCCGTGGTGATCGTCAACCCGTCGTTCGTGCTCGGTCCGGACGATCCCAACCCCAGCGGGACCTCGAACGCGCTGATTCGCCGGCTGCTGCTTCGCAGGATCCCCGGTTACGTGGACGGAGCGATCAACATCGTCGACGTCCGCGATGTCGCGCGTGGGCATCTGCTCGCCGACGAGCGGGGCGAGACGTCGGAGCGCTACCTGCTGACGGGGAGGAACTTCACCCTGCAGCGCCTCTTCGCCGACCTCAGCCGGATCGCCGGCGTCCCGACGCCGCCGGTGCGGATGCACGGGCGGCTCGTGGTGATGGGGGTGGAGGGGATGGAGACGGTCGGCATCCGCCTGCCCACTTCGCCCGACGAGGTCCGCTCCGGCACGCAGTGGTTCACGTACCGCAACGACAAGGCGCGGGAGAAGCTCGGCTGGGAGCCGCGGCCGCACGAGGAGACCCTGGAGGACGCCGTGCGCTGGCAGCAGCAGGAGCTCGGCGAACGCGCTGAGGGGCATGGACTCACCGACCTCGCCATGCGAGCGACCGGCCGCGCCCTCGGACTGCTTCCCTTCAATCGATGAGCGAGCCTCGACGAGTCCTCTACCGCTGCGGGACGCCGACGAACTTCCTCTGCCCCTGCGGGGCGGTGGCGCGGCGGCTGAAGAAGCACGGGCTCGAATACCGGACCGAGCGAGTCCGCCGGCGCCGTTCCAACCGCCCCGAGATCGTCGAGCTCACCAAGCTCCCCTACGTGCCGGTCCTGGTCGACGGGGACGAGGTGGTCAACGACTCGCGGCGGATCCTGGAGTACCTGGAGTGGCGCTACGGCGAGCCGGCGCCTGCTGCCGCGAGCGCCTCCTCGGGGTCCCAGTAGGCGCGCAGATAGCTGAGCTTGCCGTCGCGGGCCTCGCAGACGTAGCCCCAGACGTGGTCGAGCGGAACGTCCCCACCTGCGGACACGACGTTGAACCTGATCAGGGCGACGAGCCGATCGCCCACCTCGACCAGCTCCTCGACCGTGATCTCGCCGGCGCCGAAGATCTCCACGTAGCCCTCGAAGACCTCGGCGACGGCGTCCGTGCCCTCATATCTGGCGCTTCCAGGCCAGCGTGGATCCTCCTCGTAGGTGATCTCCGGATGCCAGTAGAGCTCCCGGAAGCGCTCGCGCTGCTCACGACCGCCCTTGATCGGCCCGCTGAACTGCTCCCACATCCGCCTCAGCCTCTGCAGATCAGGGTCGCTCACGCAGGGAGTATCTCCGAGTCGGTGGAAGCGCCCTCTACAATGGGCCTCGATGAGTGAGACGCTTCAGCCGATCAAGCTGACCGACAAGGCCGCGACCAAGATCAAGGAGCTCCTCGGCGAGCAGGAGAGCGGCGCCGAGCAGGCCCTCCGCGTCGCGGTTCGCGGCGGTGGCTGCTCCGGCTTCCAGTACGCGCTCGCGTTCGACGCCCCCAAGGAGGACGACCACCGCTTCGAGAACCAGGGCGTGGCGGTCGTCGTCGACAAGACGAGCATGCAGTTCGTCTTCGGCTCCGAGGTGGATTGGGTCGATGGGCTCCAGGGCGCCGGCTTCTCGGTCAACAACCCCAACGTGGTCGCAGCCTGCGGCTGCGGCTCCAGCTTCCAGGTCAAGGAAGACACGGCCGAGCAGGCCGCGACCGTCTAGCTGCGCTCGATCTGGATCGGCGGGCTCTGCTGGGGGTTGTCCGCCTTCAGCTCTTCCTTGGCGGACATCGCCGGGCCTTCGGGCTGGTCGGCTCCGAGTAGCTCCGCAAGCTCGCCGGACTCGTTCATCTCCTCGACGATGTCGGCGCCGCCCACGAGCTCACCGTTGATGTAGAGCTGGGGGAAGGTGCGCCAGTCGGCGATCTCGCCGGTGGCTTCGCGCAGCGGCTCGAGTGCCGGAAGCACGTCGAGCGCGGCGTACTCGACGCCATAGGGCTCGATCGCGGCGACTGCACGCATGGAGTTGCCGCAGGCCGGGGCGTCCGGCGTGCCCTTCATCAGGAGCAGCACGCGGTTCTCGGCGATCAGCTGCTCGACCCTGTCCTTGAGAGTCGGTTCAGTCATCGAGACCCACTATACGCAGCCGCTACTCCGGCACCGAGGTCTTGATGGAGAGCGAGTGCAGCTCCCCCGTGTCCGAGCGCTCGCGGACGGCGCTCTTGACGAGGCGGTGCTGGTCGATCCGGCTGAGCCCCTCGAACTGCGAGGCGCTGACCTCCACGCGCAGGTGATTCCCGCCGCCCTCGTCGAAGACCTCCACCTTCGCCCCCGGGAGGCCGCCTTCGATCAGCGTCTTGACGTCGTCGACGAGCGCCATGGTCAGGCGGGCGTCTTGGCGGCCTTCGACGCCTCGATCAGCTCTTCGACCCTGCAGAACTTCACCCGGGGGCGTCCGTGGGGCCTGCCAGCCTCGACCTCGGCGGCGTCGATCGCCTGCCAGCCCTCGAAGGTGACGTGGTCGGGCACGCGCTCGTTCAGGAGCGAGACGATCGCGCCCCGGTCGCCAGCCATCTCGGTCGCGGGGACGTTCCCCGCCTCCAGGTCGGCGAAGAGGCTGTTGACGGTCTCCTGCGCGTCCTTCTTGTTGGTCCCGATCACGCCGGATGGGCCGCGCTTGATCCAGCCCACGGCGTAGAGCCCGGAGACCTGCTCGCCGGAGCCGTCGTGAACGCGGCCGCCGTCGTTGTGGATCAGGCCGCGCCCTGACTCGAATGGGACGCCCTCGATCGGGATGCCCTTGTAGCCGATCGAGCGGAGGACCATGCCGCACTCGATGGTCTCGCGCTCACCGGTGTCGACGGCGCGGAGCCGGCCGGAGTCGTCGCGCTGCAGCTCGTTGCGGCCGACCACGATGCGCTCCACCTTGCCGTCTCCCTGGATCTCGATCGGGGAGCGGAGGAAGCGGAGCGTGATCCTCTTTCGCTTCCCCTCGGGGTCGCGCTGGGAGAAGTCGGTGAAGATGTCGACGTTGCGGCGGTTGGTCGGATCGGCGTCATCCGAGTCGAGCCAGGCGCGGCTCAACTCGTCGAGCTCCATCTCGGCGGGATCGATGTCGATGTCCGCGTCGACCATCTCGCCCAGCTCCCGGACCTCGGGATTGGTGAAGGCGGCCTGCGCGGGCCCGCGGCGGCCGAGCACGAGGATCTCCTTGACCGCGGCGCCGTTGAAGGCCTCGATCGCGTGATCGGCGGTATCGGTCTCGCCCAGCTCGTCAGCGGTCAGGGCCAGCATCCGGGCGACGTCGGCGGCGACGTTGCCGTTGCCGATCACCACCACTCGCTCGCAGGAGAGGTCGAACTCCCTCTCCGCGAAGTCGGGGTGGGCGTTGTACCAGTTGACGAACTCGGTGGCCGGGTGCGAGCCGGGGAGATCCTCGCCGGGAATGCCGAGGTGGCGGTCGGTGGCCGTGCCGTAGGCGAAGACGACGACGTGGTAGCGCTCACGGAGCTCGGGGACGCTGATGTCGGTGCCGACCTCGACGTTGCCGAAGAAGCGGAACTCCGGCCGGCCCGCGGTCTTCTCGTAGACGCGGATCACCGACTTGATCTTGGGGTGGTCGGGCGCGACCCCGAAGCGCACCAGCCCGTACGGGGTCGGCAGGCGGTCGAACATATCGACCTCTGCGTGCGTGCCCTCGTGCTTGAGGATGTGCTCGGCCGTGTAGAAGCCGGCCGGGCCGGAGCCGACGATCGCGACGCGCAGGGGGTGTTCCTCGGTGCCGATCAAAGCGAGCGGGAAGGGTAGTGGTTGAGCTAGCGCTGCCGCCGCGCCCGGCGCCTCCGGGTGGCGGCACCGAGTCGTCGCCGGGCGCGGTGGAGAACCCCGCCGAGGCGCTGCCAGGGAGTCCTGAGGAGAGCCTGGTATCGGGCTTCGGCCTCGGCCGCACGGCCCTCGGCGCTCGCGAGCTCGGTCTCGGCGGCCTCCAGCCTGGAGGAGAGCAGGCGCGCCTCGTGCGCGGCCCCCAACGCCCTCGTCTCGATCTGCCACTGGACCCTGACCATCCGGGCGAGCTCACGGAGGGGTGCTTCCTCGGCCGGTCGCCCGGGCGCCAGGCGCTCAAAGAGGGCAACGAGCTCCTCTGCGTGGCGCGAGGCGCTGTGGTGCATGCGCGCCAGATCGTGGTTGGCGCTGCCCATCGCGGCCCGGTAGCCGAGCAGGCGCTCGGTGAGCCGATCGGGAGAGACCCTGTTCTCGTCCGTCGGAAACGCGAAGTTCCAGGCCTCGAGCTCGGCGTAGTTGCTCGGCGTCACCCAGCCGTCCCCTCCGGCATGGTCGTAGACGAAGGCGGCGCGGCCGCATGCCATCGCCTCGAGGATCGAGCGGCCGTGCGCGATCACGATGTCGGCCTGATTGATCTCCACCTCGGGGGTGGGCGAGGATCGGTCGGCATACCTCCCGAGCTCCGAGCAGTTCAGTGAAGCCTCCTGACATGCGGAGAGGACAAGCCGCCGGCGATCGCCCGAGAGGTAGTTGCCGAGCAGCAAGACCTCGCGCGGCGACTGCCGGATGGCGGCGCGTGGGGCGAACCGGGCCATATCCACGGGCTGGCGCAGGCGCACAACCTCGACCCGATGGGCAAGCGCGTTGGCCCTGTTCTCCATTCGATCGGTGAGGGCGACGACTGCATGCACGACCCCCGGGACCTGAGGCGGCAGCCAGCGGTCGAACTGGCTGCCGCCGGTGTGCATGCAGAGAGCCTGGGGCCGCCCCGGGTACCGCTCGGCGAGCAGATAGGCGGTCGCTGCATCTTGGGCGTAGACGGCGTCGCATTCGCGCGGCAGGGCATCCTCGCTGGAGACGACGCGGATGCCGCGTTCCTCCGCCACCCGCGCGAGCTCCCCCGTGTCCTCCGCAAATATCGTCACGTCGTGTCCGAGGAGCTGGAGCTGTCCGGCCACGGTCAGCAGGTAGGTCGCCGCCCCTCCGATTTCCCCGAATTCCAGGGTGCCGAGCACGATCTCCATAGGCTCTGCACGAGTCTCACACATGGGCCCAGAAGGAACCCTCAACCAGATCCGGCGAGTCGCCTCACTGATTCGCACCCGCGTGCGGAGCGACGATGCGCGCGCCCTGGACGCGGCGGGATTCGAGCTCGTGAATCGCTTCTCACGCTGGGCGCTCCCCGGCTATCTGCCGTCGAAGCCCGGCAAGAGGTGGTTTTCGGACGCAGGGTTCCTGCGGGACTACGACCGCGTCGTGCAGCCGTCGGATCACCGGCGCTCGGCCGAGAGAAAGTACTTCCTGCGCTCCCTGCTCCTCCTGGCGGATGGCCTTCCCGGGGATACCGCGGAATGCGGCGTCTTCCACGGTGCCTCCTCATGGTTCATCTGCAAGCACTTCGACGGGTCCGACAAGGTTCATCACGGCTTCGACTCATTCGAGGGGATATCGGAGCCCGGGTCGGCCGACGGGGACTACTGGCGGAGGGGAGACACCCAGACACCGGAGGAGAGGACCCGCGCCACTCTCGCCGGCTTCCAGGTCGAGCTCCACCGGGGCTGGATCCCGGACCGGTTCGGCGAGGTGGCCGACCGCCGCTTCTGTTTCGTGCACGTGGACGTCCTCATGTATCAGCCGACGCGCGACTCGATCGAGTTCTTCTACCCGCGAATGGTCCCGGGCGGGGTCATGCTCTTCGACGACTACGGCTCGGAGATGTCACCGGGGGCGGCGAAGGCGATCGATGAGTTCATCGCCGACCGTCCCGAGCCGCTGATCGAGTCCCCCACCCAGCAGGCCTTCCTGATCAGGCGGTGAGGACCTCGTTGAGGAAGCGCCGGACGTCGGCTCCCCAGACGCCCATCCCCTCGCAGGCGAAGCCGCTGTGTCCGTCCTGCGGAGTGCCGCCGAAGGCGGGGTAGATCTGCGAGCGGCTCGGCGGACCCTTCCGTCGGAGCATCGCTCCCAGGACCTCGCTCGGGCCGAGGCTGTAGTCGTTCTCCGCCTGGAGCAGGAACATCGGTGCGGCCGCCTCGCTGACCGCGCGCTCCAGGCGCTCCCGCAGCGCCGGACTCGAGTCCCAGGCCATCGCCGCCGGTGCGAAGGGCACGTAGGCGTGCGCCCCGGCATCCGCCTCGGCGGCGAGCATGGTCTGAATCCCGCCGTAGGAGGCCCCGGAGACGACCACCCCGCCGCGATCGACGAAGGGCTGATTCCGCAACCAGTCGACCGCAGCGATCGTGTCCCGGAGCTGAAGCTCGTGCAGTTCGATGACCAGCTCGACCACCCTGCGCCGAAACGCGGCCGGGTCATCGGTCTCCGACCTGGCCCTCGCCTCGACGCCATCCGCGAAGTGCTCGCCCGGCGATTCGCCGTGTCCGCGGCGGTGGGGCTCGAGAAAGACGAAGCCGCTCGAGGCATAGAAATCCGCCAGGGAGGTGCGCGAGCCGGGCTGCCTCTCGCTGCCATGATTCCAGCTGACCGCCGGGAACGGCCCGCGGCCATCCGGGCGGGTCAGAAAGCCCCGTAGGGTCAGGTTGCCGCTAGGGAACGACACCAGCTCAGGCACGGCACGAGGATCTCGCATCGCGGTCCCGGAGGGGCCCTACCTCGTCGTCGGGCTGGGGCGGGCGGGTCAGGCGGCGGCCGCGGCGCTCGCGGCCAGAGCCGGACCTGAATCCGTCCGGGCTTGGGCCCCCGCCGGCGACGCGGATGCGGGCCCCGCTCGCCGATGGCTCGAGCGGACGGGAATCGAGGTGGTGGATGGGGAGGAGGCCGCACTCGACGCCGTACGCACGGCGATCAAGAGCCCGGGAATCGGCCTTGATCATCCCCTGCTGGCGGCCGCCCGAGGGAAAGGGATCCTGGTGATCGACGAGCTCGAGTTGGGCTGGCGCCTGTCCACCTCGCCCGTGGTGGCGGTGACCGGCACGAACGGCAAGTCCACGACGGTGGCGCTCGTGGAGGCCGTCCTCCGCGCCGGCGGACGGCGCCCCGCGGTGGCCGGGAACGTCGAGGCCGACCAGGGCATGCCGTTGTCCGCAGTGCCGCCGGATCACGGTGGCTGGGTGGTCGCGGAGGTCTCGAGCTACCAGGCCGAGGGCTCTCCGGAATTCCTCCCCACCGCTGCGGTGCTCACCAACCTGACCGAGGATCACCTCCGCCGCCACGGCTCAATGTCCGAATACGCGGCTGCGAAACGCCGGGTCTTCGTGCGCGATGACCGCTGCGTCGAGCTGGCCGTGCTCAACGCGGACGACGTGTTTGGCGCTTCGCTCGCGGGGGAGGTGAGCGAGAGAGGGGGCCGCGTGCTCACCTACGGTTTCGACGGGGCCCACGACTATCACGTCAGCAGCCTGCGGACGACGTTGCGGGAAGGACTCGTCGGCGTCGACACCCCGACCGGTCAGGTGCGGATCGAGACGCGGCTGCCGGGTCCCCACAACGCCGCGAACGTGGCGGCGACGCTCGCGCTCGCCGACGGACTGGGTCTCGCGCGGGAGCCGACGCTGGCGGCGCTGGCCGCCACGCCGCCGGTTCCCGGACGCTTCGAGCCGATCGAATTGAGCCGGCCTTTCGATGTGGTCGTCGACTTCGCCCATTCGCCCGACGGGGTGAGGCATGTGCTCAGGACCGCGCGCGAGCTGGTTGCAGAGCGGAAAGGGCGGGTGATCGTGGTGTCAGCGAGCGTCGCCAGGACCCATCGCCCGACCAGCGAGGCACTCGGTCGCGAGCTCCGGGCTGGATCCGATCACCTGATCCTCAGCGCCATGAGCAGCGGGAGCGCGCCGAGGATGGTTGCGCTCGAGGGCCTGCTGGCCGGGGCCCGGGAGATGGACAGCGGGGGGCTCGAGGTCATCCTGGACCGCCGCGCCGCGATCGCCCGGGCGCTCGACATGGCGGGACCCGGCGACCTCGTCGCGATCCTGGGACGCGGATCCGACACGCGGGTCGCGTTCGACCGCCGGGGCGGGTCTGGGTCGTTCGACGATCGGCAGGTGGTCCGGGAGCTGCTCGCCTAGCGGACCGGGCGGCCGAGCTTGACCATCGACAGGACCTCCAGGCTGTCGTCATCCGGCAGACCGAGCATCGCGCCGGCGCGCGACTCATGGACAGCCGGCGTGACCCAGCCCGCGAGGCCCAGTTCGGTCGCCGCCATCAGCATTTCCTGGCCCAGCTCGCCGATCTGTATGAGGAGGTGGATGTAGGCGCGGGAGTGCCGGTAGAGCCACGCGTACCCGCGTAGGTCGGCGACGACGAAGACGACGAAGCCGGTCCCCTGGATCCCGCGCTGACCCTGCACGGACGCGAGCAGCGCATCGTCGGACGGCGGGTCCGCCGCCTCGATCAGCCGATGCTCACGCCAGTCGTACTCGAAGACGCCACCGGGCAGGCCGTCGACCTCCTGGACGACCACGAGCAGATGGGCCCATGAGAAGAAGGAATTGAGGAGGCGGAAGGGATCGCCACCGGCTCTATCGCCAGCGACCGCCCGGAACGTCTCGGTCGCCGCATGCAGGACGCCGGCCATCTGCTGGGCGCTCGGAGGGGACTTGGGAAATCCTCGCGCCGACCGCCGAGAGGTGAGTGCCGACAGCGTCCGAACGACCGAGGGCGGCGAGGGAAGCGGGATCTCGTGGCCATCGGCCAACAGTCCGGGCTCCGGATACGGCTCATCCTCCTGGTACTCCTCGACAGCCGACCGACGCAGCTGGGTGAGCGTGGCACGATCGCCGCTCCCGGCACTCGCTTCGCGGTAAGGGATGTCCATCTGACTGAGCATCAGATAGGCGGGGCGGGACCATCCATTGCGCTCCCACAGCGCCCCGCCTCCGGGCTCGTCCTCAGCGACCAGGATCCCGGCGTCCCGAGCCTCCTCGAGCTCCTCCGCCGTAAAGCCGTCGCCGCGAGCCGACTCGACCGTGTGCGGCTCGAGGAACGCCGTGACGATCTCCGCCGCGCGTCCGCCGCTCAACCGGAAGCGGCCGCCGCCCAGACCGTCGAATGCACTGAGTCGACCGTCGCGGCCCGGGTAGGCGAACAGCATCGGCGACGTGACCAGCTGCCGGCCGCTCATCGCACGAGCGTCCCGACATAGAGAGGCGGCTGCGCCATGCGATCGACGCCGACGAGCTCCGCAACCTTTGTGTCGCTCATCTTCTGGTACGCAAAGGTGCGGAAGCCCAGCATCCGTGCGACCTGGCGATAGGCCATGACCGCGTGTCCGACGTCCACCAGGATGGCCCGAAACGACCGCGGGTCCCGGTAGCGCCACATCGATCGCTCCACTCGCGAGGTGAAGACCAGGGCGGCGGCGGGTGGATCGTCGAACCTGCTGAAGAGGTCCAATGTCGCGTCGGCGAAGGCGTCCCGTTGCTGGCCGCCGGAGACCTGCTCGAGAGCGTGGTGCTCGACGTCGTAGTGATAGACGCCGGGCTCGACACCGTCGAGTTCGAAGGCCGCCAGAAACACCTCGGTCGGATGGCGGGCGCCGCCCGAGGGGATGCTCTTCAGGAGGCAATTGAGCCCACCCGCGACGGCCATCTGGCCCCGCTCGCCGAAGCAGACGTCAAGCAGCAGGCCGAGACCCTCGATGCCGTGCCGGTCGTCCGGATCGAGCCGCTCGAGCCACTTGTCGGGCGACTCGTCGCCGTTCAACCGTGGGAGACCGATCCGGCCGTTCCCGCCAAGGTGCTGGTAGGGAGAGGGAGCGGGCGCTTCAACCCTGTAGGTCTCCATGCGCTCGCCGTCCTTGGCGAAGGCGTCACGCTGGTCCATCTGCAGGAAGGGGTAGTCGCGCGTCGCATAGTGGTAGGCGCGCGCCTCGGTCCACCCGAGCTCATCCCACCACGATCCGTTGCCCGAAGCAGCGTCGGCGAACAGACCGGCGGCCTCGAATCCCTCCCAGAGCTCGTCCCGGGCGGACTCGGGAATCTCCGCATCGCGCCAGGCTCCCTCGGCACCGTCACGGTCGAATTCGGAGGGCAGGGCGCCGAGAGCCGAGAGGGCGACCGGGTCGTTGAGGATCAGCGCGGGGCGCGCGGCGGATGCCTGCGCCACCAGATGCCTGCGTCCGTTCAGGCGGACGGTATGAACGAGCAGCGCCGGGTGTAGTCGGCGCAAGCCCATTGTGTTCAGGCTGAACGCCCTCTAGGAGGCGTCCTGCTCGGACGCGTCGTCCTCACGCGTCTCGTTCGCCTCGATGAACTCGACTGGGTGGGCGCTCTGCTGCAGTGCCGGGAGAACGGACTCCTCGGGCGCCAATTCGACCAGGGGCTTCTGTGCTTCGGGCTTCCGATCCATGGGGCTCTCCTTTGGTTGTGAGCCGCCGTTCGCTTCGATGAACTCGACCGGATGGGCACTTTGCGAGAGCGCGGGGAGGGTCGTCTCCTCAGGTGCGAGCTCGACCAGCGGCTTCTTCGCGTCACGATCTTGACTCATTGCGCTCTCCTCTTCCCTTCCATTGGATAAGACGCGGCGATCCTATCCCGGATCAGACCGACGATGTAACTGCCGTGGCGGCGGTCCCGTCGAGAGCATCGAGCGCGCGGCCGAGTGACATCGCCACGCAGGTGAAGATCGGCGTGTCCCGCAGCGTGTAGGAGCTCGATTCGGTGCCGCGGAGCTCCTGGACCAGGTCGAGGAACTCGCCCGGGTCGTCACCCTCGAACGAGACCACGAACTCCTGGTCGTCGAGGCCGAAGGAGTAGGCGGTGTTGATCGAGATCTCGGGATAGCGGCGGCCGACCTCGATGTGGTTGGCCATGATCCGCCGGCGCTCCTCGAGAGGCAGGCCGTACCACCCGCGCTTCTTGTCGAACGGGTAGACGAAGAGGTACCTCCGCTCGGACGTGCAGATCTCGGGACGCGACTCGGACTCGGAGTAGGGAGAGGGCTTGGTCATCGCCAGATAGGAGTGGGGAGTGGTGGCCCAGCGCGCCAGGCCGCTCTGGCCGAGCACGACGTGGAAGGTGTGGATGTCCTCGAGGATCGGGCTCTGGCTGAGGAGCAGGAGGTCGACGTCGCCACGCGTGCCGACCGTCGAATACGCTCGCAGCGAGCGGTCCTCCGCGAAGTCCTCGCAGGCCGCCTGGAACTCGGCCTTGTCCTGCGCCCGCTCCGCGGTGCTGCGCCTGCGCCAGGCGGGGCCGAGCTTGAAGAACGTGAACTTGACGAACGTGCGGCCGGCCACGAGGAGAAGGTTAGTGACCGGCCTGCTGGCCGCCGGGGCGATCGTGTGCGGCCACGCCGGCTCGGCCGGGGCCGAAGAGGCGCCGGCGGTCCGGCACCTCCCAGAGGCGATCCAGATCGTCGTGCTGCCCAGCTCGACCTCCCTGGATGAGCTGGCGGCGGTCCCCGGAATGTCCCTCGGGCTGATGAGCACGGGGGTCGGCGACGTTCCCCGCGAACAGACCTATCTCGACATCTCCCAGGGGAACCGGATCGACGAGTCCCTCTACGACGACCCGCTACCGCCGCTGCGGAGCACGTTTCTCCGCGTTCCGGGGTGGTCTGAGATCGTCCGGCGAGCGGACGCGGCGCCGGCGGACATCGTGCCCGGTCTGCTCGGTTCGGCGCTGCTGGACGCAGGCATCCGGCCGGCCCCCGTGCCGTCGGCGCGGACGGCGGCGATCATCGTGGCGGACCGCTCGGGGGAGATCGGACGTGTGGTGGGTGGCCCCCCGGGCGTCGTCGTGTTCGCGGCAGGGGTGGGCACGATGCGCGAGCTGGCGAGGGTGGTCCCGACGGGCGGCCTCACGATCGCCTTCGCGGAGCCGGAAGAGGGGCGGGAGACCGTCCCGATCGGGATCCGGGGAGCGGGCTTCCGCGGGAACCTCACCTCGGACTCCACGCGAACGGACGGTTACGTCCTCTCGACCGACATCGCGCCCACCATCCTCGACCGGTTCGGGCTTCCCGTACGGAGCGAGATGGACGGCGAGCCGATCAGGGCCGAGGGTGCGGCTGACGCCGAGGCAGTGCGCGGTCTCGGCGACCGGATGGCGGCGATTCCGGACCGGCGAGAGCCGGTGGTGGTCGGGTGCCTCGGCGCCTGGACCCTGATCGCGCTCGTGCTGAGCCGGGTCGCCTTCCGCCTGCGCCGCGTGGCGATGGCGTGGCTGGCGCTCTGTTTCGCCTACATGCCGCTCCTCCTCCTGGTCGGCGCGTGGCTGGAGCCGAGCGCAGCCGCGGAAGGCCTGCTGGTCGGGCTGGGAGCGGCGGGGCTGGCGGCCCTGACAGTCCGTTTCGGCTCGGGCTGGCGTGGACTGGCGATCGCGTGTGCAATCACGCTGGCCGCATACGCGATCGACGTCATTGCCGGCTCCGGACTGACCCGCCTCTCCCTGCTCGGCCCGAATCCGATCTTCGGCGCGCGCTTCTACGGGATAGGAAACGAGCTCGAGGCGCTGTTCGCGGTGATGGTGCCCGTCGGCGTGGCGGCGGGGCTCAGCGCCTTCGGCGGCCGGGAAAGGGGCGTGAGCCGCCGCGCCGCGATTGCCGCGTTCCTGATCGCCGGCGTGGTCGGCGCCGTCGTCTTCGGCGCCGGGAGGTTCGGAGCCGACGTCGGGGCGGCGATCGTTCTGCCGGTGGGCGCTGTGGTGGCCGCGGCCACGCTCCCAGCCGACGTCGGGCACTTTCCGAGCCTACGGCCCGGAAATCGCTCACGATCCTCCTGGCCTCGGCTCGCGGCCGCGATCGTGTTCACCGCGTTCATTGCACTGGCTCTCCTCGCACTGATCGACCTCGTCTCGGGCGGTGATTCGCACCTCACCCGCTCGATCATCCACGCGGGAGGTGCGAGCAACCTCGCCGACGTGGCGCAGCGCCGCCAGGAACTCTCCGCCGACGACTTCTCCCAGGCGGCCGGAAACCCCCTCTTCTGGATCGTCGTGGTGGGGATTGCGCTGGCCCTCATCCGGTGGCGCCGGATCGACACCTGGCTCGACCCCTCCCCGATCGCCCGCGCGGGGCTGATCGGCGCCTGCGCCGCGGTGGCCGTGGGTGTCCTCGTGAACGATTCGGGGGCGACCTTTCTCGTGCTCGGCGCCCTGGCGCTGGGCGCCTTCCTCGCCTACGCCTGGGCTCAGTCAGGCGGAAAACGCGGATTCAGGCGTAATGCAAGGGCCCTGGGCGGGTAAGTGATCGAGGTGTGACTCCCCCCACTGAGCACAGCCAGCCATCTCGATACCCTGATCCAATGCGCATTGCGCTTGTCTCCCCCTATTCCTGGACGTATCAGGGAGGGGTCAACAGGCACGTCGAGGCGCTGGCGGAGCTGTTCATCGCCCGGGGAGACCACGTCCGAGTGCTCGCCCCCTGGGACCCGCCGGGCGTCATCAGCCGCCGCCTGCACCGCTCCCAACCCGAGCTTCGGGAGGCGCCCGACTACCTGGTCCCGCTCGGCCGGACCGTGGGCATCGGGGCGAACGGCGCGGTCTCGAATATCTCCGCCTTTCCCGAGGGCCCCATCTCGCTGCGGCGCGAGCTGCGCGCCGGGAATTTCGACGTCGTTCACGTCCACGAGCCGCTGGCGCCCACCGTCGGCTGGGACGCGATGACCTTCCGCGGCACCCCGGTGGTCGGCACCTTCCACGCCTACTCCACCAAGGCCTTCCCGAACCACGTCGCCACGCTGCTGGGAGCGCGCCGTCGGTTGAATCAGCTCTCCGCCCGGATCGCAGTCTCGGAGGCCGCGGCGTGGACCGGCAAGCGATGGTTCGGCGGCGAGTACACGATCGTCCCGAACGGTGTCGACCTCGACGCAGCGCCCGAAGGCCCCAAGTCCGCCAGCGATGAGCTGCGGCTCCTCTTCGTAGGCCGCGCCGAGGACCGCAAGGGCCTCCCGGTGCTGCTGTCCGCCTTCCAGGCGCTGGTCGAGCACGTCCCCTCGCGACTGACGGTCGTCGGCGCGGACCCCGAGGACGTCTCGCGCCTCGTCTCCGACCCAGACGTGCTCAGCCACATCGACGTGCTCGGCAAGGTTTCGGATTCGGTCCTCTGGCGCCAGCTGGCCGACGCCGACCTCCTCTGCGCACCTTCGCTGGCCGGCGAGAGCTTCGGCATGGTCCTGACGGAGGCGTTCGCCGCAGGCACCCCCGTGATCGCCTCCGAGATCGCCGGCTACAGCGACGTCGTCACGGATGGCGTCGACGGCGTCCTGGTCCCGCCCGCCGACCCGCAGGCCCTCGCCGAGGAGCTTCAGCTCCTCGCGCTCGAGCCCGAGCGGCTGCGGGCGATGGGGGAGGCCGGACGGAAGAGCGCCGAACGGTATTCATGGACTCACGTCTCCAAGGAGGTCAGGCAGGTCTATGAATGGGTGACGAAGCCGGCTCCGGCGCCCGCCTCGCAGTTCGAGTCCGCGGCCCGGCGGACGGGACTCATCCCCTTGAACGGGGAACCTCGCCGCCCCGCGAAGCGGCTTCCCTCCCTCGACCCGGCTCCGATCAGCAGAGCTGGGCGCGGACGTCGCGTCGCGCGCAAGGCCGGTGTCGCCGTCGCGGGCGCACTCGGACTTCTCCTGACGGCACTGGCGGCGCGACGGATCGGCGTCGACCAGGTCGCCGCCAACATCATCGACTCGGACCTGAAGTGGTTGCTGATCGCCTTCGGCCTCATGGTCGGCGCGATGTTCGCTCGCGCGGCCTCCTGGGTGGCGATCGCCCGTGCGGCACTCCCCGGCCGCGTCGTGCGGCGGCGCGACGTCACCTCGGCGACGATGATCGGCGTCCTCATGTCGGCGACGTTGCCGGCGAGGCTCGGAGAGCCCGCAAGGGCGATGGTCCTCTCCCGGCGTGTCGGCCGCATTCGCGAGACCTTCCCGGTCCTGATCGGAACGCTGGTCTCGCAGACCGCACTCAACATCCTCGCCCTGGTCCTCCTCGGCGGGATCATCGTCTCGACCACCGACCTGTTCCAGGCGAGCACCCAGAAGCTCTTCCTGGTGTCGACCGCTCCGCTTCTCATCCTGCTGGCGGTCCTGGCGGCGCCGTCGCTCGTCAGGGTCAACGGCCAGGGCCGGATTGCACGAGCGATCAAGGCGGTGCGGGGCGCCATCAAACAGGCACGGCGCGGCCTCACCGTCTTCCGCGATCCTCGCAAGGGCAGCTTCGCCACCTTCACGCAGCTCTTCGCCTGGTTCCTCCAGCTGCTCGCCTGCTGGGCGCTGTTCGCGGCGCTCGGCCTCGATCACAAGGTGGCAATCGGCGCGGCCGCGGCTTGCCTGTTCGCGGTCAACGTCACCGCCGTGGTCCCCGCGACCCCTTCCAACATCGGCATCTTCCAGCTGGCGATCATCAGCGTGCTCACCAAGGGCTTTGGGGTCCCCGCGGCCGACGCACTCGCCTACGGAGTGATCCTGCAGGCGGTCGAGATCGCGACCGCAGTCGCGCTGGGAGTCCCGGCGCTCGTGCGCGAGGGCGTCACCTGGTCCGACATGAGAATGCGGGCGATGTCCGCCGCCCCGGTGCGCCTGCCCAAGCAGCCGCGCACCCGCGAGCGCGGGCCCGAGCACATCTCGGCCTAGCTTCAGGCGCGACTAGACGTTTGATGGATGGCGGTCCCGCCGGCCCTCGGGTAATACACGTGCCCCGATGGCCACGA
Source organism: Solirubrobacterales bacterium (assembly GCA_035712865.1). Classification (GTDB taxonomy): domain Bacteria; phylum Actinomycetota; class Thermoleophilia; order Solirubrobacterales; family 70-9; genus DASUPK01. The sequence goes on along the minus strand of DASTAI010000424.1, from coordinate 496 downwards.
GGGATGCGCAGCTTCGGGCGATCCTTGCGATGTTCGAGGCGTTCGCGCGCCTGGACGCAGATGAGTTCGTCGTTCACCTGACGGAGGACGTGGTCTTCAGGCCCTCCGGGTTCGTCACCGGCCAGAGCGAGTTCCTCGGCCGGGAGGCCGTGCGCCGGAATCTCGTCGAGCTGCGTCAGCAACGTCAGCGCGGGGAGGAGAACGTGGTGAGGCTCCGGCCGCTCTCTCTCTACGTGGACCGCGAGGACGAGAGCAAGATCCTCGTCCTCGCCCGTTTCACGGTCATCCGGCCGACCAGCGAGTCGTTCGACACGGACGCTGCTCAGCTCCACACGATGAGAGGCGAACAGGTGGCCGAGCTCGAGACCTGGCTGGACCACGCGGAGGGAATCAGGCACCTGGTGAGCCCGGAGGAGGTGCCGTTTCCGGAGTAGCGCCGTACCTGGGCCGGCTCGCTGCGAGAGAATTGCGATGTGCCTCGGACGGCCCTCTGCCC
>DASTAI010000423.1:0-4579 GCA_035712865.1 Solirubrobacterales bacterium | reverse complement strand
GTCACTGTAGACCAGAGCGTCCAGCCGGACCCCCTCCTCATGAAGGACCCGGCCGGCGCGCGGAGAGGCGACCAGGACTCCCGCAGCGCGGGCGGCGTGCAGGGCGGCGCCGTCGGCGGCGGTCAGGTAGACGCCGTCGGTGTGCCGGAGCTCGTCCCAGTCGAGATCGTCAGCGCCGTGAGGCACCAGCCGATCGCCGATCGTGATGATCGTCCGCTCCCCGTTCGCGTCGACGAAGGTCAGCCCCCGCCGCGTAGGCCCCGCCCGGGTCGCGTCACGGACGGTGACGCCCAGTTCCGCCAGTCGGGCACGGGTGCGCCGGGCGAGCTCGTCATCGCCGAGCGCGGTGAGAAAGCCGGCGCCACCCGCGAGCCGGGCAAGCTGGACCGCGGCGACCGCGCCGCCACCCGCCGGCTCCTCGAAGCTGTGTTGCGCGTGCACGATCTCTCCGGCCGCGGGGACGCGATCGCCTCGCACGAACTCGATCCACTCAGTGTGTCCCACGGCCGCCAGTCGCACCGGCGGCCATTCTCGCGGCTGGAGGGCCTGGATCGCCGGCCGGCTAGATCAGCGCGAGGCGCTCGTCGGCGACGGGCGACGCCGCCTCGTCGCTGCGCAGGTGACCCGTCACAGCCCCGAAGCCGTGGCGGGCTCGGCCTCGTCGGTGCCTGGGTCGTCTCGCAGCAGCTGCAGGTAGGCGATCACCCCGGGGATGACCGGCAACCAGAAGGACAGCAGCCGATAGGTGAGGACGCCGACGACCGCCACACTCGAGTCGACCCCGAAGCCGATCAGGGAACCGATCATGCCCCCGTCGACCGCACCGATTCCGCCCGGGATCGGGAGGGTGTTCGCGAGCGTGCCCACGAAGTAGGCCATGACGACGATCGTGACCTCGGGCTCTCCGCCGAAGGCGCGGAGGGAGACATAGAGGCAGGCGATGTCGAAGCCCCACCAGCCGAAGGCCCCGAGCAGCTGGGGCCGCCGTGCCCGCACCATCAGGATCGCGCCCCTGACGCCGGTCGCGAGAGCCGCCGGGGCGGTCGCCAGGGCGCTGGCGATCCGGGAGAGGAAGCCCTTGGACCGGCCCACCCGTCTCGCAGCGCGGCCCACGTCCGGAGCGAATCGAGCCGCCAGCAGCGAGAGGACGATCACGAGGGCCCCGAAGATCGCCGGAACCACCGTCAAGCCGAAGGGGGCAGGGCCCGGAAGCAGCCCGGTGCGGAGCCCGACGCCGCCGATCACAAGCACCGCCATGTAGATCCCGTAGAGAAGGACGAGGAAGGTCGACTCCCGCGCGGTGATCTCCCTGCGTCCCATACCAAGGCGGTTGAGCGCCCAGACGGTGAGCACCACTCCTCCAGCCCCCGCGGCCGCCAGCAGCCTGGTCGCCGCCACCCCGGCCATCGTGATCAGGTAGCTGTCGCGCCAGCCGAGGTCGATCGGGCCGTTGAAGATGCCACGGAAGAGGACCACGTAGGAGGCGAAGGAGAGGCACTCCAGGACCGCCGCGCAGACGAGCAAGGGGGGATCGGCGTCGGAGAGCTTGGCGGTGGTGTCCTTCAGCCCGGCGATCGCGGGAAGCACGACGTAGAGGAGGCTGATCGCCGCGACGACCCCCAGGATCAACACGATCAGCGCGCGACCCTTCGGCAGCGAGGGAGTCTCGCGCCTCTCCTCCGTGGCAGGGGTGCTCAAGTCGCCTGAGAGGCGGGCATGTCGGGAGTCTGTGCGCCGGAGGCGATGGCGATCGCATTCTGCACGTTGAGCCCTATACCCGTCGCATAGACCTCCTGGAACCGGTCTGCGCCGAGCTCTTCCCGCATTCGGCTCAGCGCTTCCTGCTCCCTGCGACGCAGCATCGGCCACGACCGCTGGCCCCCGCGCCGGCGGCAACCCTCAGCGGCCCCCATCAGCAGGGCCGCACGCTCCGCATCGCCGCGAGCGAGCGCCAGCTCGGAGTAGGCGGCGAGGATGAGTGAGAAATTGCGAATGCTGTGGGCGGCAGTGCTCAGTCGAAGCGCCTCGTCCAGCAGAGGGCCACCCTCATCGAGTCGGCCGGCGGCCACCGCCAGGGTCGCTTCCAGCGCTCGGGATGAGGCGGCCGCCCAGCCGTAGTCGGATTGGTCGGCGAGCCGCCGCGCCTCCTCGAGGTGCCGCCGGGCCTCGTCGAAGTTGCCGGTCGCGATCTCGAGGCCACCCACCGTGAAGCCGGCCAGGAAGGTCCAATAGGGCTCGTCACGGCGGCGAAACAGATCCAGGGAGTCGAGGGCGCTCCGCAGCGCACCGTCGTAGTCGCCGGCGATCGGCAAGGTCCATGCCAGCGCCAGCCGGGAGACGCCCTCGAGGTGGGGATCGTCGAGCTGGTCCAGAAGGGGCCGCAGGCGCTCCGCGGCCGCCTGCGCGGCCGCGTCGTCGCCCACCTCATCGGCCATCGCCAGCGCCGCCCAGAGCAGCTCCGCTCGCTCATGCGGAGGAAGGGAGTCGGCGGTGGGCAGCAGCCGGTCCACCAGGAGCCGGCCCTCGCGGTTGCGATCGCGCAGCACCCAGAAGAGGCCCAGCACCCGTTAGAGGTGCGGCAGCGGCGCCGGGTCGTTCTCCAGGTACCAGTCGAAGGCCGCGGAGAGGTTCCCGGCCTCCATCTCCAGCCGTTCGACCCACTCATCATGCGCGCCGACTCCGCGCAGCGGCAGGTCGGCTCGCTCGACCAGCGAGCGGTAGTACTCGGCATGACGGCGACGGATCTCGTCCGCGTCAGGGCGCGCCGCCAATCGCTCGAGCAGGAAGGCGCGAATGGTGTCCAGAATCCGAGGCCGCGGACCCCGTTCGTCGATGTCGATGTGAATCAGGCTGTGCCGAGCGAGGCTCTCGGTCAGGTCGAGCGCCTGGTCCTCGCTCAGCTCCCCCACCTGGGCCGCGGCATCGACGGTCCAGCCGCCGACGAAGGCGGCGACCGCCTCCAGCAGGGCCCGCTCGTCATCGTCGAGCAGGCCGATGCTCCAATCGACGGTCGCGCGCAGTGTGCGGTGGCGCTCCGGCATGTCGGCGCTGCCGGTCCCGAGTGCATCGAGCGAGGTCGCCAGCCGGCTGAGGAGCGCCTCCGGCTCGAGCAGGCGGGTGCGGGCCGCGGCGAGCTCAATCGCGAGCGGCAAACCCTCCAGCCGGCGGCAGATCTCCACGACGGCCGCGGCGTTTCTCTCCGTGAGCTCGAAGTCGGGGCGGACGGCTCGGGCGCGCTCCACGAAGAGCGCCACCGGCGGAGACGAGGCGAGCTGCCAGAACGGAATCCCTCCCGGCTCGGGTGGAAGGGTCAGGGGAGGAACCGGGTACTCCCGTTCCGCCCGAATTCGGAGCACGGTCCGGCTGGTAGCGATGATCTCGGTGCCAGGACAGTTCGCGAGAAGCTGATCGATGTCGCGTGCCGCACCAAGGGCCTGTTCGAGGTTGTCGAGGACCAGCAGCCAGGGATCGTCCCGGAGCCTTTGGATCACGGCCTGCATGGGCGAGGGCGAGCCTCCCAGGTCGGCCGCGACCGCCCGGCCGATCTCAGGGACCACCAGTTCCGGCTCGGTGACGTTCTCGAGCGGGATGAAGACGGCGCCGGCTGGGAATCGGTCACGCAGACGCTCGCAGGCGGCCGCCGCCAGGCGCGTCTTCCCTACGCCACCCGGCCCGGTCAGCGTCACCAGGCGCACCTCGGGGAGCTCGATCAGTCGCGCCACCTCGGCAATCGCCCGCTCGCGCCCGACCAACGGGGTCGACTCCACGGGAACCGGGGCGACGCGGAGTGGCGGTGAGTCGGGCTCAGCGATCTCGCGCCGGGTCGCCGCGAACCGCTCGCTCAACAGGGTCGCGAGGTCACCTCGGACGAGCTCACCCAGCTCCTCCGGTGTGCCGAACCTGCGAAATGAGGCCTCCTGCTTCAGTCGCGAGAGGAGATCGTCGAGGCGGGGCTCGCGGTCGGGTGCCGGGGCCTTGACGTAGAGCAGGCGAGGCAGCGCTCCGGAGAGCTCGTATTCCTCCTCCAGGCCGGAGACCTCCATTCCAGGACTGACTCGCCCGTATGCCTGCCAGTAGATGCCGATGAAAACGTCGCTCTGCGAGAGGTAGGCGCGGTAGACGTCCCCCGGAGGCTCCGGGCGCGCTCCCGACTCGAACATCACGGGAGTGAATCCCAGCGACGAGATCGCTTCCGCGACGGCCCGCCGTTCATCAGCCAGCTCGGCGAGCGTCGAGCTGACGAAGACCCGTAGGCGCTGGTCCGGAGTCCGGATCACTACGTCAATACGTAGTCTGGCATGCGGCCTTGGCTCATCTGGCGCCGAAGCCCGCGACTCTTCGTTGACCGATGGACCTTCGGGGTAGGAAATGCGTGCTGAGGGGAACCAACGCTTGGAGGTACGCATGCGCAAGATCGGATTGGCAGTTGCAGGGGCCCTCGCCACGACAGCCCTGGCGGTGGGGCTGTCGACTGCGCTCGCCAAAGGTGGAGCCGCAACGTGTACGGGCACGCTGGCTTCGGGCGAGTACCACAAGCTGGTCGTGCCCCCTGGCGCCACCTGCGACGGGACCAACGCAA
>DASTAI010000422.1:0-5854 GCA_035712865.1 Solirubrobacterales bacterium | reverse complement strand
AGGTCGTAGTTGACGTAGCCATCGGCGCCGACCATCGAGGTGACAGCCGACCCGGATGCGTTCGGCCCGCTGTTGCCGACGAACCTGACGAAGTACTGGCCCTGGGCCAGGCGCTCGAGCTGCACCGAGCTGCTCAGGTTCCCCGGCCGGAAGCAGTTGAACCCGGGCACATCGGTGAAGTTGGTGTTGCTCGCGCCCGTCGTGTTGACCACGACCGTCGCCTTGATGCCGCCGCCGCTGCAGAACTTCTGGAAGTCCGCGGCCGGGGCCCCGCCGAGCTTGTCGGCGTTTGCGGCATTGGCCGCGTTCGCAGCGTTGGCGACGCTGAGGCCGTGAGCCTGCTTCGCGATCTCCTGGTCGGCGATCACTCGGACCTTCTTCTTGTCCTTCCCCTTCAACGCCGCGTAGCCGGCACCGCCCATGGCCACGAACAGCGCGATGAATGCGATCACCAGCGCAGGGCTGGGCCGCAGCATGAGAGCGAGTCTCTTCATGCCTTCCTCTCGTAGGAGCCCGGCCGGTCCGCCGGGCTCGATTGCGGGACTGTGGCCGCAACCGAGCACCGGCGCCCAGCCGACCCCCTATGTCCCCCTGGGTTTCTTCTCTTTACGGCTGGGGCCGCGATCGGGTTTGGACAAAATGGCTCCGGGGTCGCTCCAAAATGGAAGACGCGATCCCTCGCTCGGCGGAGCGCCTAAGCTCAGTCCGATGTTCGATCAGCTCTCAGACCGGCTCCAGGGGGTTCTCTCCGACGTCCGCTCCCGGGGCAAGCTCTCGGATGAGGACGTCAACAAGGCCCTGCGCGAGGTGCGCCTGGCGCTACTCGAGGCCGACGTCAACTTCAAGGTCGTCAAGGACTTCACCGCGGCGCTCCGGGAGCGCCTCGAGGGAGAGGACATCTCCGAGGCCCTGAACCCCGGCCAGACGGTGATCAAGGCCGTCAACGACGAGCTCGCCGAGCTGATGGGCGGAGGAGGGCGGGACATCGTCTTCGCGCCCAGCGGGCCGACGGTGATCCTGATGGCCGGTCTGCAGGGATCGGGGAAGACGACCGCCACCGCGAAGCTCGGCAAGCTGCTGAAGAAGCAGAACAAGAACGTCGCGCTGGTTGCTGCGGACCTGCAGCGGCCCGCCGCCGTCGAGCAGCTCCAGAAGCTCGGCGCCCAGGCGAAGGTCGACGTCTACTCCCAGCCGGGGGAGACCGACGCCGTGAAGGTCGCGGACTGGGCCCGGCAGCAGGCCGCCAAGGACAACCGCGACGTGCTGATCGTGGACACCGCCGGCCGCCTGCACGTCGACCAGGACCTGATGGAGGAGCTGGCCAGGGTCCGCAAGGTCACCAAGCCGCACGACGTGCTGCTGGTAGTGGACGCGATGACCGGCCAGGACGCCGTCAACGTCGCCGAGAGCTTCGCCGAGACGGCCGACTTCGACGGCGTCGTGATGACCAAGCTGGACGGCGACGCCCGGGGCGGCGCGGCGCTGTCGGTTCGCGCCGTCACCGGCAAGCCGATCATCTACGCCTCGACCGGCGAGAAGCTCGACGAGATCGAGCGCTTCCACCCCGACCGAATGGCGGGACGCATTCTCGGCATGGGCGACGTGATGTCCCTGATCGAGAAGACGCAGGACGAGTTCGACGAGGAGCAGGCCGCCGACCTCGAGCAGAAGATCCGCAGGCAACAGTTCACGCTCGAGGACTTCCTGCAGCAGATGAAGCAGGTCCGCCGCATGGGCCCGCTCGGGAACCTGATGAAGATGATGCCCGGCATGGGCAAGGCGATGCGGGGGATGGGCCAGGTCGACGAGCGCGAGCTCGACCGCATCGAGGCGATCATCCTCTCGATGACGCCGTTCGAGCGCGCCCACCCGACCGAGATCAACGGCTCACGCCGCAAACGGATCGCGACCGGGTCGGGGACCACGGTTCAGGCGGTCAACCGGCTGGTCAAGCAGTTCGGCCAGATGAACAAGCTGATGAAGCAGATGTCCGAGGGCAAGATGCCTGACCCGCAGCAGCTGATGCGGGGGATGCGCTGAGTCACGCCACCCTCTAACCTCCGCCGCCGCATGTCCGTGAGAATCAGACTTCGCAGGGTCGGGTCCAAGAAGAACCCGATCTGGAGGGTTGTCGTCGCCGACCAGCGCTCGCCGCGTGACGGCCGCACGATCGAGACCATCGGCCAGTACAACCCTCAGCCGGACCCCTCGTTCATCGTGATCGACGAGGATCGCGCGAAGCACTGGTTGGAGCAGGGCGCCCGTCCGACCAAGACGGTCGCGACCCTGCTTCGCACCAAGGGCATCGAGTCGACCGGCAGCTAGCGACGGGCGTCCGATGCGCGAGCTGCTCGACTTCCTCGCCCGTTCGCTCGTCGCGGACCCCGACGCCGTAGAGGTCACCGAGGTCGAGGAGATCGACGGCGAGGTCGTGCTCGAGCTGGAGGTCGCCGAGGACGATCTCGGACGTGTGATCGGCCGCAGCGGACGCGTCGCCAACGCGCTGCGCGCCGTGATGAAGGCTGCGGCGACCCGCGAGGAGAAGCGCGTGGTCGTCGACATACTGGACTGAGTGCGGCTCGACGTCTTCACGCTCTTCCCGGACCACTTCGACTGGTTCGTTCGCCAGCGGCACGTCTCCAACGCCCTCGGGGCGGGCAACGAGCTCCGCTTCCAGAACTACCGCGACACGACGCCGCTGAGCGCCGGACAGGTGGATGACGCGCCCTACGGGGGAGGCGCGGGGATGGTGATGCGGGTCGACGTGGTCGACGCGGCCCTGGAGGCGGCCTACGGCTCGGATCGCGATCGGGTCCGAAAGATCGCGCTGTCCCCGGCCGGCCGCCTGTTCGACGAGCCGCTTGCGGCCGAGCTCGCCGAGGAGCGCCACGTCGCGCTCCTCTGCGGCCGCTACGAGGGTTTCGACGAGCGTGTGGTCGAGCACCTCGCCGACGAGACGATCTCGATCGGCCGCTACGTGCTGGCGGGAGGCGAGCTGCCGGCGATGGTGATCTCGGACGCCGTCCTGCGCAAGCTCCCTGGGGCGCTGGGCGACGCCGAGAGCGCCATCGAGGAGTCCTACAACGCCGCCCTCGGGGGGGCGCCCGAGTACCCGCACTACACGCGGCCCCCGTCGTATCGGGGCTGGGGGGTCCCCGAGGTGCTGCTCTCGGGGGATCATGCCCGCGTGCGGGAGTGGCGGCGGGAGCAATCGCAGGGCCGGGCAGAACGGTGACTCTCCGCTAGCATTTCGCGTCCCTGCGCGAGGCCCATGGGCACGCGCATTTTTTGAGTCTCCATCCGGCGCCCCGTTTAGGCGTCACTGAAGCCAAGCCCCCACCTTCACCACCGCCATGAGCACTGTCATCGAAGACCTCGAGAAGCGATCCCTCAAGGAGCGCCCCAGGTTCGCCGCCGGGGACCGCGTCCGGGTTCACTTTCAGGTGGTGGAGGGGAATCGCCGCCGTACCCAGGTCTTCGAGGGAATCGTGATCAAGCGGCAGGGGAGCGGGGCGCGCGAGACCTTCACTGTGCGGAAGCAGTCCTTCGGCGTCGGGGTGGAGCGGACGTTCCCGCTGCACTCGCCGAAGATCGAGAGGCTGGAGGTCGCCGCCCGCGGCGACGTCCGGCGCGCGAAGCTCTACTACCTGCGCGACAAGGTGGGAAAGAGCGCCAGGGTCGCCGAGCGGCGCTGGGGCATCGAGGAGGAGCTGGTCGTCGCGCAGGAGGACGCCGAGGCCGTGGACGCGGAGGGTGTCGCCGTGAGCGAGGCCGAGGCTGAGGTCGTCGAGCCCCCGGAGGAGGAAGGCGCTGAGGGCGAAGAGGCGGCGGCCGAGGAGCAGCCCGCCGAGGAGGAGGCTTCCGCGGAGCCTCAGCCCACTGAGGGCGAGCAGGCGGGCGCAGATGGTGGGGAGACGGCGGAGGCGGAGTCCGAGCCTGAGGGCAAGCCGAAGGCAGACGCCTCCCCCGACGAGGCAGAAGACTGAGAATCCCGCGACCCCAGAGCACCCAGGGCGCGCTCGTCGAGCTCGTCGTCATCGTCGCGCTCGCCCTCGGTCTCGCCCTCGGCATTCAGGCGTTCATCGTCAAGCCGTACCAGATCCCCTCGGAGTCGATGGAGCCCACCCTCGACGTCGGGCAGCGGGTCCTGGTGAACCGCTTCATCTACCACTTCACCGATCCGAAGATCGGGGACATCGTCGTCTTCCACCCGCCGCAGGGCGCAGAGGGGGGCGCCGGCGGCGAGTGCGGCAACCCCCGGACCGGGGCTGGGGGCTCGAGCGGCGCCGCCTGCAACCAGCCGACTCCGGAGGAGTCGGACGTGAACTTCATCAAGCGGATAGTCGCCGGGCCGGGGGACACCTTGAGCGTGGAGAACGGTCACCCGGTAGTGAACGGGAAGATCGCCCAGGAGGACTTCATCAACCCCTGCACGCCAGGAGGAGCCTGCAATTTGCCGCAAACCATCACCATCCCGCCCGATCATTACTTCATGATGGGCGACAACCGTGGCTCGAGCGACGACAGCCGCTTCTGGGGACCGGTCCCCCGAGACTGGATCATCGGGAAGGCCTTCGCCACCTACTGGCCCCCCGACCGAATCGGCATCCTCTAGCCCCTCGCGCAAGCGCCGCAAGCGGCGCACCGCCGCTCGTCTCTTCCGCTTCGATCGCTCCTTTGGCCGCCGCTTCGTCGCCGGCGTCGACGAGGCCGGGCGGGGCTCGCTCGCCGGGCCACTGCTGGCGGCCGGAGTGCTGATCGACCTCGAGCGGATCGGCCGCTCCGAGCGGCTCGCGCTGGCACGGCTCGACGACTCCAAGCAGAAGACCGAGGAGGAGCGTGAGCAGCTCTATCCCGCCGTCATCCGGGCGGCGGTCGGCGTTTCCGTCGCGGTTCGCTCTCCCCGCTGCATCGATCGGAACGGCCTGCACGTGTCGAACATCGCCGCGCTCACGGATTGCATGCACACCGTCGCCCGGGACGAGGCGACCAGGCTGGTCGACGGGTTCCGGCTCCCGGCGTGCGAGCTCCAGCACGAGCGGGTGGTGGACGGCGACGCCAGGAGCGCAGCCATCGCCGCCGCCTCCGTGATCGCCAAGGTGACCCGCGACCGCTACATGCGACGGGTCGCGGGGCTCTATCCGGAGTGGAGCTTCGAGGGCAACGTCGGCTACTCGACCCCCGAGCATCGCGAGGCGATCCGCGAGCACGGCATCTGCCCGCTCCACCGGCGCTCGTTCGCCTCGGTCGCCTACTCGCAGCTGGGACTCGACGGACTGCCAACCGCTGAGGGCGAGGAGTCAGAAGGCCTGGCGGATGTGATCGACATCCGCGAGGCCATCCGCGCCGAAGCTGACCCCGACGACGTCGAAGCGGTAGCCGGCGACGCCTGAGGGCCCCAGGCGCTCCGCGATCCACTCGCGAGCGAGGCGGCGGAGCTTGAGCTGCTTGCGAGGGCCGACGGCGTGCGCGGGGCGCTCCGGGCCGAGTGACGCGCCCCTCCGGCCCGCCTTCACCTCCACGAACACGAGCGTGGTGCCATCGAGCGCCACGATGTCGAGCTCGCCCGAAGGGAGGCGGACGTTCCGCCCGACGATCCGCCAGCCGCGCCGCTCGAGCTGCGCGGCCACAAGCTCCTCGGCGGCGCGTCCCAGCCGTTGCCTCGCGAAGGTCACGGCCCGGAGGCTGTCCGCCGCGGCCGCTCGGGGCGCGGGTGGATCGCAACCCCCGCGTGACGCCATCGTGACGATGCGCGCGCCTGGCGGGTCGCGCGCACACCTACCGTCGCCGCATGTTCGCGCTGGCTCGTACCTTCGTCCTGGTCGGTGTCGAGGCCGACCCGGTTTATGTCGAG
>DASTAI010000421.1:0-6660 GCA_035712865.1 Solirubrobacterales bacterium | reverse complement strand
CGAGCAGATCAGACGAGCCGTGGAGACCGACGGAGCCCCCTCTCCGATCGGCCCGTACTCGCAGGCTGTCGTCGCCGACGGCGTCCTTTATTGCAGCGGGCAGGTACCGCTCGATCCGGCGACCGGCGAGGTGGTCGAAGGAGGAATCGCCGAGCAGGCGAGCCGCTGCCTGGAGAGCCTCGACGCGGTCTGCATGGCGGCCGGCACTCGGCTGACCCAGGCCGCTCGGATCGGGATCTACCTAACGGACATGTCCGAGTTCCCGAAGGTCAACGACGTCTACGCCACCTTTTTCGAGCAGCCGTTCCCGGTGCGGACGACCGTCGGCGTGGCGGCGCTGCCGAAGGGCGCCCTGGTGGAGATGGACGCCACCGTTCCGCTGGGCGAGTGACCGACACCGTCTCGCTCGAGCAGATCAAGCAGGCCCGCGAGGTTGTCGCCGACGTCGCGCGGGACACCCAGGTGATCGAGTCGCGCTACCTGTCGCGCACGACGGGCGGGACTATCGCCCTCAAGGCGGAGAATCTGCAGCGCACCGGTTCCTTCAAGGTCCGCGGCGCGCTCAACAAGATCGCCTCGCTCGATCCCTCGGTGAAGGGTGTGGTCACCGGGAGCGCAGGCAACCATGGCCAATCGCTCGCCTACGCCGCCCGGGCCAGGGGGCTGACCGCCACGATCTTCATGCCCGAGCGCGCCGCGCTTGCCAAGATCGCCGCCGCTCGGGAGTCCGGCGCCGAGATCCGTCTCACGGGTGAGGGCATCGAGGATTGCGTGGGCGAGGCACTCGCCTACGCCGCGGCGGAGGGGCTCGCCTTCGTCCACCCCTTCGACGACCCGGCGGTGATCGCGGGCCAGGGCACGATCGGCCTCGAGCTGCTCGAGGAAGTCCCGGACCTGTCGCGGGTGCTGGTGCCCGTCGGTGGCGGTGGGCTTGCGTCGGGCATCGCGACGGCCCTGAAGGAGAGCCGGGACGGCGTCGAGGTGATCGGGGTTCAGGCCCACTACCCGCTCGCGGACGGCATCGCGGTCAAGCATCCGGGCGAGATCACCGGGCCGCTTCTCGAGCGGCTGCTCGACGATCTCGTCACGGTCGACGAGGACGCGATCGCCGACGCGATCATGCTGTTGCTCGAGCGCACCAGGCTGGTCGTGGAGGGTGCTGGCGCCGTCGGCATCGCCGCCCTTCGCGAGGAGCTCGTCGAGCCCGCGGCGTCGGGCACCACGGTCGCCATCCTCTCTGGGGGAAACATCGACATGGGCGTCCTGGCGGACATCGCGCGCCACCACGAGACCGAGCGCGGCCGGCGCCTGAGGATCTTCACCAAGATCCCCGACGAGCCCGGATCGCTGGCCGCTCTCCTCACCTGCCTCGGCGACGGCGGCGCCAACCTGATCGACGTGGACCACGTCAGGGAGGGCGTCGGGCTCTCGGTCAGCGAGACCGGCGTCGAGCTGGTGATGGAGACCCGCGGCCCGGAGCACGCCGACCGCCTGCTCGGGCTGGTCAGGGACCTCGGCTACAAGCCGGACGTGCTGAGGTGAGCTTCTTCGTAGTCGGAGGGGTCGAGACGCCTGGTTCGCCAGCGGTACTCGAGGGTGAACCCGGGCCAGTTGTTCGTGTCCCTGCCGTTCTCGTCGACGTACCAGTTGTTGCACCCCGTGACCCAGACCGAGTCCGCGAGGCGCTCCTGGATCGTGCGATCGAACGACTCCTGGACCTCCGGCTTCACGGATAGCCAGCCGCCCGTCGTCCGGAGCCTCAGGACGGCATCGAGGATGTAGGCCATCTGGCTCTCCAGCTGGGTGATGATCGACCCGGCCCCGAGGTTCGTGTTCGGCCCGTACATGACGAACAGGTTCGGGAAGCCCGCGACAGTCATGCCCAGGTACGCGTTCGCGCCGTGGCGCCATACCTCGCTCAACTCACGGCCATCGCGGCCCCTGACCTCCATCGGCGCCAGGAAGCTGTGGGACTCGAAGCCGGTGGAGAGCACGACTACGTCGGTCTTCCTCTCGACTCCGTCCTCGGCGAGCACTCCGTCCTCAGTCAGCTCGATGACGGCATGCGGGACCAGCTCCACGTTGGGACGCTCGAACGTCGCGTAGTACTCGCTCGAAACCAGAACACGCTTGCAGCCGATGACGTCCTCGGGCGTGAACGCGCGGAGCAGGTCCGCGTCGCTCACCTGCTGTTCGAGGTTTTTCTCCGCCATTCGGACCGCCGCCTTCCCGAGCGGCCTGAAGCGTGTGAAGGCGGACGAGAAGAGCTCGAACTGCAGCCACTGCCCGAAGCGAACCGCCAGCCGGGCGGGTGGGAACGAACGGAAAAGCCGCCTCTCCCAGCCGCGATAGGGCCGGTCCTTCTTCGGGATCACGTAGGGCGCCGACCGCTGGTAGACGTCGAGCCGGCCGACCTCGGGCGCGATCGCGGGCACGACCTGGACCGTGCTCGCGCCGGTTCCGATCACGGCGACCCGCTTTCCGTCCAGCTCGACCGAGTGGTCCCAGCGGGCCGTGTGGAAGATCGGTCCCTCGAAGCGATCCGCGCCCGGAATGCGCGCCAGGGCGGGGCGGCTGAGCTGGCCGCAGGATGAGACGACCACGTCGAACTCGCTCGTCTCTCCCGCCGCGGTGATCACCTTCCATTTCCCGCTCTCGGCATCGAAGTCGGCCCTCGCCACCTCGCTGCCGAGCCGCAGATTCGGGTCGAGCCCGTACTTCGCGACGCACCTCTCCAGGTAGGCGAGGATCTCGGGCTGCGGCGAGTAGGTGCGGCTCCAGTCGGGGTTGGGCTCGAAGGAGAAGGAGTAGAGGTGAGAGGGGATGTCGCACGTGAGGCCCGGATAGGTGTTGTCCCGCCAGACTCCCCCCACCCCGTCGGCCTTCTCGAAGATCGTGAAGGAGTCGATCCCGGCCCTCTTCAGGCTGATCCCGAGCCCGACGCCGCCGAAGCCTGCGCCGATGATCGCGACGGTGGGTGTGCGGTGGCCGTTGGACCCACCGATCGCCGGGCCGTCCGGATCGGCGAGAGGCTCACCGGCCCAGATCCGCCGCAGCATCTGCCCGAGGTCGGCGATCGCAGCGTCCGCCTGCGGGTTCATCCCGGCCCCCAGCTGGAAGTCGTGCCACATGCCCTCGTAACGCGAGAAGGCGACGTCGATGCCGGCCTCACGGGCGCTCTCGGCGAGGCGCTCGGAATCGCTCAGGAGGATGTCGTCGGTCCCGCACTGCAGGTACATCGGCGGCAGGCCGGTGAGGTCCGCGTGGATCGGAGAGAGCTCGGGGTCGCCGGGTTCCGTCGTGCCCCGATACCACTCCGCCGACTCCGCCAGGTGAGTCACCGCCAGGCCGACGTCGCGCCGCCGGTTGAACTCCAGCGACGGGCCGGTCAGGGCGAGGTCGAGCCAGCCGTTCAGGAGCACGAGGCCGCCGGGCAACGGACCGGCGCCATCCCGCAGCCGCTGGGCCAGCGCCAGGCCGAGTCCGGCGCCGGCCGAGTCCCCCGCGACCACGATGGACTGCGGATCCCGGTCGGAATCGAGGAGGCCGCGGTACGCGGCGAGGGCATCCTCAACGGCGGCGGGATGGGGGTGCTCGGGGGCCAGCCGGTAATCGATCAGATGAACCGGTGCGCTGCCGGCGAGGGCGATCTGAGCCGCGAGCCCGCGATGGGTTCGGGGCGATCCGCCGACGTAGGCCCCTCCGTGAAGGTAGAGGATGGCTCTGCCCGCCTCCGCTCGATCGGGCTGCAGGCGGTCGCCTCGAACCCCGCCTAGCTCTTCCGGGGTGATGGTGACGCCGGGCGGGATGCGCGTGAGCCGCGCCGCCGCGTCCTGGATCCTCCGCCTGACGTCGAGCGGTATCCAAGGCCGGTGCGGCCCGCGCTGGAAGATCCGGGTGAGGAGCTTCCCCACCGGTCGAGGTACGTCCACGGCATCGGAGAATAAGGTTCCGCTGTGCCCTCCCACGAAACGGTCGATCTGACAACAGAGGACTCGGCCGCCAGGATCCTCCTCAACCGGCCCGAGGCGCTCAACGCCTGGAACGAGCAGTTCGGCAACGACCTGCTCGACGCCGTCACCACCGTGGCGGGGAACGACTCGATTCGGGCCCTGCTCATCACCGGCGCGGGTCGCGGCTTCTCCTCCGGCGCCGACCTCAAGGAACAGCGATCGACGGCGGATGGCCTCCCGGACCTGAGCTCGCGCCTGCGGGAGATCTACCACCCGATCATCACCGCGCTCAGGGAGATGCCAAAGCCCGTGGTGGCGGCGGTCAACGGGCCGGCGGTCGGCATCGGCTGCTCGCTCGCCCTCGCCGCGGATCTGATCGTCGCGGCCGAATCGGCCTACTTCCTGCTCGCCTTCGTCAACATCGGGCTCGTCCCCGACGGCGGCTCCACGGCCTTCCTCCCAGCCCGGGTCGGCTACGCCAGGGCGGCCGAGATGGCGATGCTCGGGGAGCGGGTTCCGGCCGAGCAGGCGCTCGAGTGGGGGCTGATCAACCGGGTCGTGCCCGACGACGACCTCGGCGGTGCGGGCGATGTCCTCCTCCAGCTGCTGGCCAAAGGCCCCACCACCTCGTACGCCGGCTCGAAGCGTCTGCTCAACAGGAGGATGTACGCCGGGCTCGCGGAGCAGCTCGAGGCCGAGGCCGACCAGCAGCGCGAGCAGGGTTCCACGCAGGACTTCATCGAGGGCGTCACCGCGTTCGTCGAGAAGCGGCCGCCCAACTTCACCGGCTCGTAGCGCCCCTGGAGTTGGGCGATGGCGACCTGGGATGACGTCGTCGCGATCGGCGAGCGCCTGCCCGGCGTCTCCGCCGGCTCCTGGTGGGGAACGCCCGGGCTGCTCGTCGGCAAGAAGGGCTTCTGCCGACTGCGGACGAAGCCGGACGCCCTGGTGATCAAGGTCGCGGACCTCGACGATAGGGAGGCCCTCCTGCGCGGCGACCCCGACACCTACTTCACCACCCCGCACTACGAGGGGAGCCCGCACGTGCTGGTTCGCCTCGAGGGGATCGAGGAGGATGACCTGGCGGCGCTGATCGAGGACGCCTGGCGCCTGACGGCTGGCAGCCGGTTGATCTCCGGGTACGACGCGGGCTCGTAGGCAACTACGCTGGCCGCAGATGCTGTTCCGGCAGATCCTGCACGAGGACCTGAGCTGCGCTTCCTACCTGGTGGGCGACACGGGCGCCGGAGTCGCGGCCGTGATCGACCCACAGTGGTCGATCGATCCCTACCTGCGGCTGAGCCGCCTGCACGGCGTCAGGATCGAGCACGTCCTCGAGACCCACAATCACGCCGATCACGTCTCCGGGCACGGCCGTCTCGCCAGGGCGACGGGGGCGACCATCCACGTCCACGAGCTGGCCGACGCGGAGTACCCGCACGAGGCGTTCACCGACGGCTGGAAGCTGACACTCGGCGACGTCGAGGTCGAGGCGATGCACACGCCGGGACACCGCCCCGAACACACCTCCTTCCTCCTCCGCGACGCCGAGCGCGGCGGGGACCCGTGGGCCGTGCTCACCGGCGACTCCCTCTTCGTCGGCGATGTCGCGCGCCCCGACCTCGCCATCGAGAAGCGGGAGGGCGCCGCCGGAATCTTCCGCTCACTGCACGAACGACTTCTCTCGCTTCCCGACGACGTCGAGGTCTGGCCGGGCCATCTCGGCGGCTCCTCTTGTGGCAGCGCGGGCATCGACCACAAGTCGACGTCGACAATCGGCTTCGAGCGCTCCCACAACCGCGCACTTCGCTTCGCCAGCGAGGAGGAGTTCGTCGAGGACGCGATCTCGACCCTCGGGGATCCGCCCCCGAACGTCGAGCACATCGTCGGCGTCAACCGGGGTCCGCTGATCGAGTCGATGGGAACGCCGGTCCCGCTGGCTCCGCGGGCGGTCGAGGTCGGCATCGCCGAGGGCGCTCTGCTCGTCGACGCTCGCACCAACGAGCAGTTCGACGAGGCACACGTACCGGGTGCGATCAGCGCCTCGGCGTACGAGACCGGGTTCGCCACCAAGGTCGCGAAGGTCGTTCCGCCCGAGGTCGAGCTGATCGTCATCGCAGCCTCGGACGGTTATGAGCTCGAGGCCGCGGAGCTGCTCGCCTCGGTCGGGCTGAGGGTGCGGGGCTACCTCGAGGGCGGGATGACCGCCTGGCGCTCGGAGGGGCGACCGGTGCGCAGGATCGAGCTGATCGACCCGGACGAGCTGGCCGAGCGGATGGGGGACGACGAGCTGCTCGTCCTCGACGTCCGCGACGCCGACGAGTTCGCCGAGGCCCACATCCCCGGCTCGGTCAACCTGCCCTACGGCGAGCTACCGGAGCGACAGGGAGAGCTGCCCCGGGACCGCGCGATCGCGGCCATCTGCAGCGGCGGCAAGCGGAGCGGGCTCGCCGCCTCGATCCTCCAGCGCGAGGGCTTCGAGCGGGTGCTGCACGTCGCCGACGGCGGCGTCGGCACCTGGCGCCGGGCTGGCCGCGCAGTCGAGACGGCCGAGGGAGCTAGCGCTTGATCAGCGTCAGCGTCAGCGACTGCGTGTTTGCCTCGCCACCGGTCGGGGTGTAGGCGATCTTGGGCTTCAGCTTCACCTTGCCCTTCGCGTTCAGTGTCGCCTTCTTCTTTCCCTGAGCCTTGATCAGCAGCTGCGCCG
>DASTAI010000420.1:0-9010 GCA_035712865.1 Solirubrobacterales bacterium | reverse complement strand
GAACTCGACGTTGCGCGCCCCCGCCTCACCCAGCGCGATGCGGACACGCTGGAGGTCGAGCAGGTTCGCGACCGAGTCAGGCAAGGGCCCGAAGCGGTCCTCGAGCTCCTCCCGGAGCGCCCGCAGCTCGCCCGGCTCGCGGGCTGCTGCGACGCGGCGGTGGATGTCGATCTTGGCTGCCTCGAATGGGATGTAGTCCGACGGCACGTAGGCATCCACGTCGACCTCGATCCGCACAGGCTCCCGAGGCTCCTCGGGGAGTTCCGCGGCCCCGGCTCGCAGCGCCTCGGCCGCGTCCTCGAGCATCTGACAGTAGAGCTCGAAACCGACCGCGGCGACGTGCCCGGACTGCTCGTCCCCCAGCAGGTTGCCGGCGCCTCGGATCTCGAGGTCTCGCATAGCCACGCGGAAGCCCGAGCCGAGCTCGGTGTTGTCGGAGAGGGTGGCGAGGCGGGCCGCCGCGTCCTGGGTGAGGGACTCAGCGGAGGGGTAGAGCAGGTAGGCGAAGGCGCGCTCCCGGCTCCGGCCCACCCGGCCGCGGATCTGGTACGCCTGAGCGAGGCCGAGCTGGTCGGCTCGCTCGACGAGCAGGGTGTTGGCGCTGGGGATGTCGAGGCCCGACTCGATGATGGTGGTGGCCACCAGGACGTCGTGTTCGCCGCGGACGAAGGCGAGCATGGTCGCCTCGAGCTGGAGCTCGTCCATCTGGCCGTGCGCCTCGGCGAAGCGCACCCCTGGGCAGAGCGCGCGCAGGCGCTCGGCGGTCTCGTGCAGCGTGTCGATCCGGTTGTGCAGGAAGAAGACCTGCCCGCCGCGTTCCTTCTCACGCAGGATCGCCCGTCTCACCAGATCCTCGTCGTAGGGGCCGACGTGCGTTCGGACCGGACGGCGGCCCTCGGGAGGCGTCTCGATCACCGAGATGTCACGTAGCCCGGCCAGCGACATCTGGAGAGTCCGGGGAATCGGCGTCGCCGAGAGCGACATCACGTCGACCTTCAGCTTCAGCTGCCGGAGCAGCTCCTTCTGCTTGACCCCGAAGCGCTGTTCCTCGTCGACGATCATCAGGCCGAGGTCCTTCCCCCGCACGTCTCGCGAGAGCAGCCGATGGGTGCCGATGAGGATGTCGACGCGACCGTCGCCGTAGCGCCGGAGGACCGCCTTCACCTCGGCCGGCTTCCGCAGCCGCGAGACCATCTCGACGTTGAAGGGGGTGTCGGCGAAGCGCTCGCGGAAGGTCCCGAAGTGCTGCTGGGCGAGGATCGTCGTCGGGACGAGCATCATCACCTGCTTGCCATCGGCCGCAGCCTTGTGGGCCGCGCGGAGCGCGATCTCCGTCTTGCCATAGCCGACGTCGCCGCAGATCAGCCGGTCCATAGGGCGCTCGGACTCCATATCGGCCTTGACGGCGTCGATTGCGTCCATCTGATCGGCGGTCTCGCGGTAGGGGAAGGCCGCCTCGAAGGTCATCTGCATCTCGCCGTCGGGCGAGAACGCGTGGCCCTTCCGGACCTGCCGCTCGGCGTAGAGGTTGATCAGCTCGCCCGCCATCGCCTGGGCGGCTCGGCGGGCACGCGACTTCATGTTCTGCCAGCGCTTGCCGCCGAGCGGGCTGAGCGCCGGCTCATCGCCCTCCGCGCCGATGTAGCGGCTGATCCGCGCGAGCTGGTCGGTCGGCGCGAAGACACGGTCGCCACCGCGGTACTCGAGCTCGAGGTAGTCCCGGGTGACACCCGCGAGGGTCTTCGTGTCGAAGCCGGAGAAGCGGGCGACGCCGTGGTCCTCGTGGACGACGTAGTCGCCGACGCGCAGCTCGATCGCGGCGGCGAGGCGGGCGCGGGCCGAGACCGTGGGCGCCGAGCGGCGGCGATGCACGAGGCGGCGCTGCGGGATCACCGCCAGCTGCAGCTCCGGTGAGAGGAAACCCTCGCGCAGCCTCGCCTCGGCAAAGGCCACACTCGGCTCCTCCGGTACGCGGTCGCCGAGGAAGGGCACGTCCAGCCGGCTGAGGTTGTAGCGGGTGCGCTCGGCCTCGCCGCGGCCGTCGAACGCGACGACCGTCCGGTAGCCGGAGCGGATCAGCTTCTCCAGCTCCCCCTCGGCCTCGCCGAGCGTCCGTGACGGGAACTCGGCGCGCTGCGCCCTGAAGGAATGATCCTGGCCGGAGTCGGCGCCGAGGGAGAGCCGGGCCCGTGCCTGCAGCGATGCGCCGACGTCGACGTAGAAGGGCCGGACATCCGCCTCGTCGGCAGCAGCGGTGACGTCCTCCCAGAAGTCGTGGAGCGCGCCGGGGATCTCCTCAGCCGCCGCGATCACCACCAACGCCTCCGGGGGGACCAGGTCCAGGGCGGCGAGAAACTTCCCTGCGTCGATGTCGTCCCGGTGCTCTGCCGAGAGCTCGGCCGCCGGCGCCAGCTCAACCCGCTCCGCCTCTCCGAGGGAGCGCTGGGTGAAGACCGAGAAGCGGCGCATGGAGTCGATCTCGTCGCCGAAGAGCTCGACGCGGATCGCCTGCTCCTCCGTCGCCGGGTAGACGTCGAGGATGCCGCCGCGCACCGCGAACTGGCCGCGTTCCTCGACCTGGTCGATTCGCTCGTAGCCCGCGTCCGCGAGCAGCAGCGTGACGTCGTCGAGGTCGACGCTCTCGCCCCGGTGCAGCGCCAGCGTCTCGGGTCGCAGAGACGGGTCTGGGACCTTCTCCGCCAGAGCGATCGCGCTCGCCACCACCACCGAGCTGGGATCCGAGAGCGCGTTCATCGCCGCGATCCGCAGTCCCGCCAGGTGGGGCGGTGGGTCGAGGTGCGACCCGAAGGTGGTGCCCCGCGACGGGTAGATGTGGACGGGTCTGGGTGCCAGAAATGCCTTGAGGTCACGGGCCAGGTCCCGCGCGGAGCGGTCGTCGGCCGCGACGATCAGCGCCGGCCCCGCGGTCTCTCCCTCCTCCACGCCGATCAACGCAGCGAGCAGGTAGGGCCGCATCGACGCCGAGACGTAGGCATCGACCGTGCCGTCGGACTCGCCCACTGCCGAGCGGAGCGCTCGCAGGCGCTCGTACTCATCGGCGATCTGAAGTAGCGGTCTCAGGCTCATATGGGCACGACCAAAGCCCGAATCTCCGATTCGGGTCGTTTTCGGGGCACCGGCCCCGCCTCATTCGAGCTTAGCTCTCGGGCTCCTCGGGGTAGGTTGGGACCATGCCCACCCGGCGAGTGATCGTCGACCACCTCACGATCGGCGTCTCCGACCTCGAGAGGAGTCGCCGCTTCTACGCCCGGGCGCTGGCGCCCCTCGGCTTCGAGGACCTCGGGCCGTCGGGCGACCAGCACCCCGGGATCTCGTTCGGGACGAAGGAGGAGGACGACTTCGCGATCTCCGAGGAATACGAGCCCGGTGGCCAGGTCCACATCGCCTTCGCCGCGGACACGGCGGAGCAGGTTGATGCCTTCCACGCCGCCGCGCTGGGGGCCGGCGGAACCGACAACGGGGAGCCCGGCCCGCGTCCGGAGTACAGCGACGGGTACTACGGCGCCTTCGTGCTCGATCCCGACGGCCACAACATCGAGGCCGTCTTCCACGCCTAGGCGCCCCGGGCGTCCAGCTCGAGCAGCAGCTCCCGGGCGACCTCGCGGTCGTCGAAGGGTCCGCTGCCCCCCCGTGCGTCGTATGCCATGGTGGGCAGGCCGCCGCGGCCGAGAATCGCCACCAGGTCACCGGGCTCGGCAAGCTCAAGCGCCCGACGAATCGCGGCTCGGCGGTCGAGCACGACCTCCAGCTCGCCGCCCTCCGCGTCGCGGGCCCCTGTCAGGAGGCCCTCCAGGGCGATCATCGGAGGCTCACCCCGCATGCTCGAGCCGCAGAGGATGAGGCGATCGGCGCCCTCGCGAGCCGCCTCCCCGGTCAGCTCGCGGGTTGGACGGTGGCTCCGGCCAATCGCCCCCATGACCGCGATCACGCGTCCGCCCCGTGGCTCGGCCAGGTCTCGCGCCGTCTCCAGGACGCGGTTGACGGCATCGACGGAGAGGGCGAAGTCGACGACGACGTCAAAAGGCTGGCCCTCGTCGACCGGCTCGAAGCGGCCCGGGAGCGGCACCATCTCCGCGACCGCCTCGTACACGGGCTCCCGCGCGAGGGCGAGTCCATCTGCAAGGGCGATCGCCGCCGCGACGTTCGCCGCGTTGTGCCTTCCCGGCAAACGCGTCTCGATCGAAATCGACCCATCCGGAGCCTCGAGCTCGTGGCGGCCGTCGTAGAGGCTGGATTGCCAACTCCGGATTCGATATGCGGCGTTCGGCGACTGCCCGAAGGTGAGGACTCGGCCGCCACGCTCGGCAACCTCCTTGGCCAGTCGTTGGCCGAGATCGTCGTCGGCGTTCAGCACCGCCAGCTCCACCGCGCGGTCCCCTCGCACGAACGCCCGGCGCTTCGCGTCGGCGTACTCGGCCATCGTGCGGTGCCGGTTCAAATGGTCCGGCGTCAGGTTGGTGAGCACGGCGGCGTCCGGGAGAAAAGCGGGCGTTCCGAGCAGCTGATAGCTCGAGACCTCGGCCGCGACCCAACCGTCGTGATCCGGCGGGACCGCCGAGGCCGCCGAAAGACCGCGATACGACTCGACGTTGCCGGCCAGAATCGGGTTGGCTCCGCCCGCACTGAGGACCGCGTAGACGAGCGTTGCCGTGGTCGACTTTCCGTTTGTGCCGGTCACTGCTGCGACCGGCCAGGAGGACATCCGCCAGGCCAATTCGAGCTCGTCGACCACGAGGATGTCGGCGCGCGATGCGGCCTCCAGCATCGAGTTCTCCAACGGGACGCCGGGGCTCTTGACGACGAAACCTGCCCCGTTGAGGGCGCGCTCCTCGTCCACCGGAATCGAGACGCCCATCGCGGCGAGTGACCTGCGGGCGGCGCGGACATCGTTGGATTGCGAGTCGTCCCAGACGCGAACACACTCCGCCCCGCGACGCGCAGCGAGCGCCCGGACCGCGGCCTGACCGGCCTCGCCGAGGCCAAGCACGAGGCCTGGTCCATCCGGAAGAGAGGGGCGAGCGGATCCCCGTGACACTTCGCCGCTGAGCGTAGCGACGACCTCTCTGTGACACTCACGCGCGCCCGTGGAGATCATCCTGGGGACACTCGAGTTCGGCGCGATCGGAGGCGCAGCAACCTACCTGACGACCGTGGCCGGACAGCTTCAACAGCTCGGACACGAGGTCACGATCTACACCGAGGAGGCCGGCGATCTCGCGCGGGAGGTCGAGCAACGGGGCATCCGGGTGGCGGTGGGCGAAGGGGCGCTCCCCGACGACTGCGACGCGCTCTACGCGCAGGACGGACCGAGCGCATACCTGCTGGCCGAGCGCTACCCCGAGCGGGCACAGGCGTTCTGCATGCACGCCGGTCCCAGCGAATTCACGCGCTGGCTACCACCCCAGCTGCCCGGCGTCGTCGGCGCGGTGGTCGTCCTGCACCAGAGGATGGCTCAGCAGGCGGCCGCGCTTGCAGAGTGCAAGGAGATCGTCAGGCTCCGGCAGCCCGTCGAGCTCACCAGGTTCGCCCCTCGCGCCGCGATCGCGGAGTCGCCCCGCCGCGCGCTGCTGCTCGGTAACTACCTCACCGGGGAGCGGAGGGCAGTCGTGCTCCGTGCCTGCGAGCAAGCTGAGCTGGACGTGACGGAGGTTGGTCGCTACGGGGACCGCTCCTCGCTCACTCCCGAACAGGAGATCAACCTGGTGGACATCGTGATCGGCGAGGGCCGCACCATTGTGGAGGCAATGGCCTGCGGCCGTGCCGCGTTCGTCTACGGTCAGATGGGTGGTGACGGATGGGTGACGCCCGAGACCTATCCGGAACTGGAGGCAATCAATTTCGCCGGAGCCACAGCGGATGACAGCCTCGTCGCGCCGGAAGACCTGACGGCACGGCTGCGCGAGTACCGCGCATCCATGGGGAGCGCGAACCGAGATCTAGCCCGTCTACATCACAGCGCCTCGCGGCACACGGAGCAGCTCGTGGAGCTGTTCGAACGGCTCACGCCCGGACGGCCGCCCGCGGACGCTCCGCTTCGCGAGCTTGCCCGCATGGCGCGGGCCCAGTGGCAGGCCGAGTCCCGCGCCTTGGGTGCGGCGCATGAAGCCCGGCTTCTCTCGTCACGTCTGCAGGAAGCCGAGGCGCGTGCGGCCACGGCCGAGTACCACCTATCGAAGCCCTGGTACCGGCGCCTTCGGCGCCCCCGCCGCAACTAGCTCCGCTAGCAGCTCCCGAGCCACCTCGCGGTCGTCGAAGACGCCCGTCGGCCCCTTCGTGTCGTACATCATGCGGCGGCGCCCACCGCGGCCGAGAATCGCCACGAGGTCACCAGGCTCGGCGAGACAAACCGCCCTGGAGATGGCCTTGCGACGATCCAGCACGACCTCGATCTCATCCCCCTCCGCCTCACGGGCGCCGGCGAGAACGCCAGGAATCTCAGTCAGTTGGGGCTCGCCCCGCAGACTTGACCCACAGATGATCAGATGATCCGCACCCTCCGCGCACGCCCAGCCGATCGCCTCCTGGTATGGGCGGGTGCCGGGACCGACTTTCCCCATCACGACGATCGCCCTGCCCCCGCGCCTCGAGACCAGCTCTCGTGCCAGCTGAAGCGTCTGGTCGACGGCGGCTGGCGTATGCGCGAAATCGACGACTACATCGAAGGGCTGCCCCTCGTCGACCGGGTCGAAGCGTCCCGGCACTCCCGGGGTGTCACCCAGTGCCTCCAGCGTCCTCTCTCGGGAGAGACCCAAACCATCCGAGAGAGCCAGCGCGGCGGCGACGTTGGCGGCGTTGTGGGCGCCGGGCAGCCGCGTCTCGATCTGGATGTCTTCGTCCGGGCTCTCGATCTCCACCTCGCCACCGCGGAGGGACGAGTTACAGCTTCGGATCCGATAATCGGCGTCGCCGGCGAAGCCGAAGGTCAGCGCACGGCCTCCCCGATCGCGCACCTCCCGCGCCAGGCGCCGTCCGTAGTCATCGTCGGCGCTCACCACCCCGAGGCTCACGGAGCGGTCACCGCGGACGAACAGCCGTCGTTTCGCCTCTGCGTACGCCTCTTGCGACCCGTGCCAGCCCAGATGCGCTGAGGTGAGATTGGTGAGCAGCGCCGCGGCGGGAAGAAACTCCGGGCATCCGGCGGCCTGGTAGCTGGAGACCTCCGCCACCACCCAGCCATCGTGCTCGGGCGGGACCGCCGACATCGCCGGGGCCCCCCGGAAGCCCTCGACGTTGCCACTGAGCAGCGGATTGCCGCCCGCCGCGTCGAGCGCCGCTGTCACGAGTGCGCAGGTCGTCGATTTCCCGTCGGTCCCGGTGATCGCTACCACCGGCTGCCACGAGAGGCGCCAGCCGAGCTCGAATTCGTCGAGCACCGGTAGTCCGCGCGCCCGGGCGGCTTCGATCACCTCGTGACTCAGCTTGAACCCCGGACTCTTGACGACCGCACAAACGCGATCCAGTGCCCCCATCGGGTCGTCGGTGAATTCGACGCCTCTCTCGGCGAGGTTCCGGCTCGCGAGGCGCACCTCATCGCCGATCCGGTCGTCACAGGCGATGACCGGAGACGAGTCGTGCTGGGCGAGGGCGCTGGCCGCCGAGCGTCCGGCATTGCCCACGCCCATCACCAGATAGGGCCCTTGCGGGGCGGCTGGCCGTCGCGGCTCGCTGACCGCGGCCCTCCCAGGCACCCCGCGGTCGACACGCGGGACGGACATCCTCCTATCGTGCCGCACCCATGCGCATCGTGCTCGGCACGCTCGAGTTTGGAGCGATTGGAGGGGCGGGAACCTACGCGCTGACCGTGGCTGTGGAGCTGCAGTCACTCGGACACGAGGTGACGATCTTCGCCGACGAGGTGGGCGACCTGGGCCGCGCCGCCGAGGGCCTGGGCATCGACGTCGCGGAGGGTGAACGGGCCCTGCCGGACGAGTGCGACGTGATCTATGCGCAGGACCGCGCATCTGCGTACCTGCTGGCGGAACGATTTCCCGGCACGCCCCAGGCGCTCTGCATGCACAGCGGCTCGAGTCAGCTGGATCGCTGGCAGCCACCCCAGCTTCCGGGCGTCGTGGGCGCCGTCGTGGTGCTCCACGAGCGGCTGGCCAACCGCGCCGCCGCGTTCGCCGAGCACCCCGAGATCGTGCGCCTTCGGCAGCCGGTCAACCTGGCGCGCTTCGCGCCGCGGGGCCCGATCGGCCTATCGCCGAAGCGCGTCTTGCTGCTCGGCAACAACCTCTCGGGTGACCGACGCCAGGACGTCCTCGCGAGCATCGGCCAGCTCGGGCTTGAGTGCATCGAGTTGGGCCGGTACGGAGATCGGACCACGACGACTCCCGAACGCGAGGTCAACGAGGTGGACATCGTCATCGGCAGCGGCAGGTCGATCGTCGAGGCGATGGCGTGCGCTCGGGCTGCTTTCGTGTACGACTATCTCGGTGGCGACGGATGGGTGACCCGCGAGAGCTATCGAGCGCTCGAGGCGATCAACTTTGCGCACGCCAGCAGTGACGAAGCGATGGTCACCCCGGCGGAGTTAGTCAGGCGCCTCGCCGAATACAACCAATCGATGGGCCGGGTGAACGTCGACCTGGCGCGGATGCACCACGGCGCCGCGCGGCACGCTGAGCAGCTTGTGGGACTGTTCGAGCGGCTGGAGCCGAGCATGCCCCCGCCCAATACTCCACTGCGCGAGTTCGCCCGGATGTCGCGCGTTCAGTGGCAGACCGAGTCACGAGCTCTCGGAGCGAGCCATGAGGCGCCTCTGCTCTCATCGAGGCTGGCGGAGGCAGAGGCCAAGGCCGAGGCAGCTCAGGCCGCGCTCAGAAACCTGCGTAGCGCCCGCTGGTATCGCTTCCTGAGGGCCCTCACCCGGCCCTTCCGGCGCGGCAGCGAGTAGCGAAACTCAGCTGCGGAACGGCAGCCCAGGGCCGCTCCGCTGCCATTCGACCTGCCCGCGTCCCTCATCCGCCGAGCGCTCGACCACCCCGTC